>NZ_CP058278.1:2408213-2709240 GCF_013389455.1 Flavobacterium inviolabile
GGGACTACATTAATCAGCGCTAATCCCGAGCTGAGGAATTCTCTTTTGGGGAGCCAAAACGACCTTGTAAATCTGACAAACGTGTCCATAGACTATTACAATAAGTCCAAACAGGCAATTAAGGCTGTACAAGATGCGGTAAAAGGAGACCTTTCTACTGACAACTTGCTCTCTATTGGTAATACAATGGCTGATCTGGAAATCATTCCACAAAGCGACTGGAAAAATTTGCAGGATAAATATCAGAAGGTGAAAGGCAATATAGCGCAGGTCAAAAACCTTGAAAACGATGCCAAGAAACTAATCCAACTTGCAAATTTTGAAAAAAAACCAAATTTGAACAACATCTCGCAGTTCATGGAATGGGCTTCAAACACAGACTATTTTCCCGAAGGAAGAAGGTATAGCGGATTGTATACACAGGTCAGCGAGAATCTGAGAAGAAAAAAATACGAATCATTTTTTGATCTTGGCGGAAGCCTTCTGCTCAAATCTGAGGCCGCATCTGAATTCAAAGCTAACATCAGTAACATGAAAACGAAATACGATAAGATGAAGCCTATTGTCTCGATTATAGAGCAAATAGAAAAAGATTCCTTAAAGGTCATTACCTCATCTCTGGCAGACGTACTGCTAAATAAGGATTTCTGGCCAGAGATCAAAGACTTTAAGATCCAGCGGTTTTTAATGACAGCAATCAGTAACTGCCTTGCCGTTTCAGAGGATATGGAAATCAGGAGAAAGCTAATGGATGCACTCCTGAAAAAGACGCCGGATATCTGCCTCAATTTCATTCCACCAAAAGCCAAGGAAGATATCAAACTGCTCCACGATATCCGTGATGATACTGCTCTTATAGCAGAGCTCAAGCAGGCATCTATCACAGTAGATGCCGAGCAAAAATTTATGAGTATCAGGTCTGGAGCAGTAGAGATCTTCAGTATCAGAAGAGATTCGATTCTGGTAGGTGATAAAACTTTTGTTTTTGTTTTTAACGGTCTAGAGACACGAAGCTTTGATCATTTAACGGTCCTAAATAACCTCTTGAGCGAGAAATCGTTAAGAGAGGGTATTTTTAAAAGCTTGGGCACAGCAGAATGGTACAACTTTCTTGGTCCCAAGAATATTTCCAATCCGGAGCTCATTTATGATCGTGTCCTTAAAAATCTCGAAGGTAGAAAGGCAAAGCCAACGATAATCGCAATAAAAGAAGATGGATTCCAGGCTTACCTCGGCGCCAATGTATTCCAGTCTTACCAAGAAGATAAAACAATCCACAAAGATATACCTCCGCTTGATCCTGTAGAGTTCTACAGTGCAGAAAATACTAGTGATGCCAGCGGGGCAGCTGCAAGGGCGGCGGCGGCGAGCGCTATCGATATGGCTTTCCCGGGATACGGAACAGTAGCAAACAAAGCATTAGAGATTGCCGGTAACATTCTAGATAGCTATGACTTGATCGATCAGCTCAAAGAACTCTATAATGAACAGAAGGTGCTCAACCAAGAACTCCTCGAGCAACTGGAGAAACTAAAAGCCAACAGCTTCAACCAAAAACTTGCCTACTTTGAAAAAGATATAGCAGAGCTAAACCTTCAACTGGCAAAAAGACAAAAAGAAGAATTTTCCAAAATGCAATTCGAGATGATTGCCGACAAACAAATTGAAAAACGTAATAAACTGGCCTATCAGCTTCCAATATTTTATTATTACGCGGAACGCCTTCGATACTATTATAACAGGCTGTTCCGGGCAAGCACATTTTGGTACGGAGAAAAAAACACACTGGCAGATATCATAGAAGCAGATCAATCGAACATCCGTCTGGCACTTGACCAATCCATCAACCTATACAAATGGATCAGACAACCAGATATTTCCAGCATGAGACAGGACGTGGATAAGATTGAGAGTTACTGGGATACCCAGTACACCTTAATAACCGATCCAGAGACTGAGGAAAAGATAAAATATGGTAGCCTAGAAATCCTCTCCCATAGTTTTACATTAGACAAAAACAGCTCTCCACTGACTGCAAATTGGAATAAGTTCCTTTTATGGCGGCAACGAGTAAAAGACAAAAACGAATCAAAGGATTTTGAGTTTGATTTAGACATGGAAAGTTATATGCAGGAAAATGTTAAAGATTACGATAAAACAGATATGGATCCGAAAGTTATAGATGTTGCCATCGCAGGTATAAATAACAAAAGTGGGCTTGTAAATTCTCCCGTACCAAATTTTGAGGTATTCCATCCTGGAATAACCGTAAAAAAAGACGGAAGTATAGTTGTTTTAGAAGAGCGAAAAAGCAATAGTACCGCCATAAAGCTCGAACTGAAAACTGATCAGACAATAATCATATCTGAAGTTACCAAAAGTCTACACGAACGATGGGAACCAACCAATTATAGACCGAAGACATTTGAAGGCTATGACCTTAACAGCAAGTGGAAAATAAAGGTAAAACCAAACCCAGCCGCAGTAGATATTGAAAACATCATTCTACAAATATCCTACCAGTATCGCGACCGTGATCCTAGGGACAAGACAAATCCCCTTTCTTCCTACCGCGTACAGATCGAACATAACAATGGTCTAAAACAGGATTTTCGCATGGATCTTAGCCAAGAGAAATATGTCTCGATGATGGAGAGCCTGAAAAGGGCTATTGATACAAAAAAAATAACCAAAGGAAAAATTGAACTGATATTTAACCTTAACCATACTAAAGATGTACTCATCAATTAGGCTACTTATACTAGCCATCACCCTACCAACAATCTCATTCTGCCAGACACAGGAGGGTATCGTAAATTATATGGCATCCAGTCCAGCTCCCGTATTGCTTACGGGTTCTTTTAAACCTGGTATAACTCTTGGCGATGTGGTAACAATCAAATTGTCAGGAACAGTAAACCTAAGGCCTTATGAAGTAGAAAAGAAAAAAGGTGGTTTCCTGGGAATCGGCAGTAAAAGATATAAAGAACGGCACGACAATGAACAGAGTGCCGATAAATTTACAACAGTAGTTTCGCTTCCGGGAACGAGGCTGACAAGTAGCAATGGACTGCAGCGAACATTTATTTTCGACGACAGCCAATTAAACCCTGGAACTGAAGAACTACTTGAAATAAAAAAAGAGTTTGCAATAGCCGCATTCATTAATGAGGCAGGAAAAAACCCTTATCTAGGCTGGTCTCAGCTGAAACTGACTGTAGACATTGAGACCAAAGGACGGATAGATTATCTTATCAAACTTCTAAGGAAGGAAAAACCCCAATCTTTCGCCACTATCTTGCCTCATCTAGAACTGGGAAACGTACTTCGCCAACATCCCAATGAACTGGCTACCGCATTGGTAAACTTTTACAAGAATGACCAGCCAGAAATCCTCTCTAAAATTAGTCAGGACCTTTATGAATACTTATTAATCAAGTCACCCAATAACACAGCAATCCGCTCATCACTAGCACTAACTTATGTAGAAAGTGGGCAGTTCCGTATAGCGATCACAGAGGCCAAAAAAGTAATCGCTCAACTTCAAGACAAACCAGAAGAACAGCTTGATAAATCTGACATGGCGGCACTAGCTACCTCCTATCAGGTACTTGCCCAGGTAGCGACCGAAGAACAACTCAGTGCCCAAAGCGGTGCCCAACTATTAGCAGCACGTTATTACGGTATTTCAGCAGGATACCTTCAGAAAATATCAGATAAAAATGGCTACATTATCATCAGGCTAAAGCAGGTTAAATGTCTTCAGGCAGTAAGCTCCCAAGAAGCTTTGCAAGAAGCGGCAGAAATACTGGAAAGTTATTTGGGTTCGTAATCTATGACAAACCAGAACGTAAATAGGATAGATAATGACCGAAAATCTCTTGCTGGGATTGCCCTGTCGAATGGGTAGTCCCAATAAAGCTTGACGTTTTAAAGAAACTCTAGTCAGTTTTAGAGTCTGGAAGAAACTCGTCCTCAAAAAAACAACGCGATAAGATTAGGACTAGTAGGATACTAAACATAGTTAATTTGATATTATCTGTTTTAAAAGGTTATTAAAATTTCAGGAGCATCTCACACCTTGACTGTATTGAAATATAGCATTTTTTAAAAAGTTTTATGGCTCTCTAAGCGGGGCACCATTAAAGTAAGATTATAATTTTTATAACAGTAAATGACACATGCCAATGTTTACATTCTATTCTTTAACAAAAAAGGCACATTTAATTTTTCAATTTTATACATGACTAAAGGATCTGCCCATAATGTTAAAGTACTTCCTTAATTTTTGCGGCAAATTTGAAAGAAACCGTAGTTTAACTTTATTAAATTTTTTGATCTACTTCGAAGCCGATAGTTTTTGCATATGCATTTAAGTCGATCGCTGCAACCGTTCCAATTGATTGCTGTAAGTACCTTGTAAGCTGAAGGAAAAATGTAACTAATGAATTTTCTTTGTCACTAAATGTAATACTCTCAAATTTTCTGGTCAAATAGTAATCATTGATTCTTTTATCAAAATCTTTACTGCTTGTATCTTCGGAGCCAGTATAATTAACATAGAAACTGCCATAATCAACGGCGCAGCCCATTTCAATTGTTTGCAATTTTTCTAAATTTTTCAGATGATTTTCAATCGTATTGTTATTCGCATGAGTAAACGAATTTGTGCTTGTCAGTATTCCACCAACAATTTTTGTTAATGGACGAGCGGGCACTTCAACTCCGGCATTAATAATTTTGACAGATGTTCTTTTTAAACTTCTGACACTCTCAATTTTTTTACCTGCATATTCAAAAAAATTATCATCCCCTACTTTTCCCTGTAAGTCAGGCTTTACTTCAAAAACAGCGTATACTCCTTCTGCGGGAATATAATGAATTCCATTCTGGGTAAAAACAAAAGGAGTGTACTGCTGATCATAAATAACTAAATCTAATTGATGACTTAAACTTCCTGTACTGTCAATTACTATTGCTTTATCAACACAATATCTATTAGGGAGGTATTTTCTAAGCCATTCTATCCAAACATTTTCTAATGAATCTCCTTTTGATCCTGGATGTAAAATAAATTCTCTGTTGGTATTTAATTGGGCAACCATTTGTTTTTGCAACCCACTAAATAAATCTCCTATATTAATTTTATTATTCATATCTATAAATTTTATTTTTAAAGTGAACATAGAAACCAAGTTCTATTTTATTATTAGCGTAACCTATAATCAGCAATGCAGGGTTTTTGATTGATACTTCAGGATCAGCCGCAATTGACTTAACAGCTTTTATATCTACAGCACTGGGAATTGCTAAATTATTTGGATGAGTATGCCACTCTCCGACATAATATTTTTTGGGATCTTCAGTGTAGAACTGCTTTAATTTACTCTCAACGCCTATTGCATCTCTCTCAAACATATAGGGAGTGCCTTTGTATTTATTTGGTAAAATTGTATCTGTTATTCTAAGATGATTTTGACTTTCTGAATAATAACCAATTAAAAAACCTCCAATTTCATTTGGATAATGTTTTTTTCCAATATCTACTAAATTGCTTATTAAATCGTCATCAATATCCAGCATTAAACCTAATTCTTTAATTCTATACATCAAAATTCTTCCAATTTTATTGAAAACGCGTCATTTTCATTAGTTTGTAAAACAAAATTCCTCAGCTCCTTTCCCTGTCCCATCTTTACATTAATATTTTTTAAAGCATACTGCACTAAAACCGCAATATCGTTATAAGAAGCTTTAAATGTTGGACTCCAGCATCCCGTTGGATTATAAACATCCTCAATGTCATTATGCAGAACATTTTCATATTGATTCATTACCCATGAATAGTGGTTGGGTTCAGTACCGCATACTAATTCCTGTGCATTATTTGTAATTGACAACGTTATCAATTGGCGAAGGATCAGCTGGCTTAATATATGCATTAAGTCATTATCAGTAGAACAATCGAAAATTAAATCATATTCATCCAGTGCTTTCTCCAGACCCTTTAAATGATGTGGGCGGTTAAAAACCTTAGTACGCACATGAAAAAATTGATTATCCATAATCTGTACTTCTACAAATGGAGAAATTGAAGTGAGAATTTCGTTCAGCTCGTTCACTTTATTTGTTATCCCATTGGAGAAAGCATACTCCGAACGGCATACATTTTCAGGCTCTTTAACGTCATGATCAATTAGGTGAATATTTTTGCATCCTCCCCTTATCAGCGTTGTTGCGACCATACTGCCGATTGCTCCGGTTCCAATTATCAATATTTTGGCATTTGCTATCTCATCAGTGAATTTCCCTCTTCCAAAAAAATATTCGTAGGAGCTATTCCTCGTCATCATCCAATCAATTTTCTGATCTATAAAAAAACCTCCCCACATCTGATTTATTTTTTCATACCCGATTGGGAATCTGCCAAATTCAAGCATTGCTGCCTGCCAATGTATTTCAGTCCCAGAAATTTTATATCCAATAATTAATGGAATTGGCGCACCAATTGCCTTTTGATTATTTCGCTCCAATCCGTGAAGAAATGTAAAAAATCCTGCAGGAACTTTATCTTGCAGATCCTTCCAGTTATTTATGATAAAACGGGTTTGAACCACGGGAGGCTTTTCCATAAATACGTATACACCAAATTGGGTATTAGCTGAAGGTAAATTAGCATAAGTTGAACTCCACTTTGAAGATGCTATTATTTTGCTGTACTTGTCCTTAAAATTCAGGATGATATGGTTATTAATTTTTGTATCGTAAAATAATCCTGAATGAATTTGAGCAAAATCAAAAAAACCAAAATCACCATCTTGGAATTTATGCTCTGTATCAGTAAAGATAAATGAGTGATGCTCATCTTTATATTTTACAGGCTGCATAATTATATGCTCATAATGCTCATCATGCTCTTTATTCACAAAATACCGCTGAATCCATCTCTTCAGTGAGGAAAAGTCTATTTCGAGTTTCTTTTTTACATCAAAACTATGTGCGGTGTGGATGCAGATTGAACCATCCCCCATAACATGACCATATTCTATTAATTCTTTATTATAAAAAGTAATAGCTTCTGCGTTTAATCTTTTCAGAGGATATTCAGGAAGAACTTTTACAGCAAAGCTCAAAGCATCTCCAATTTCATTGTAAATAACTTTGACCTTTCCAATAGCATTTAAATCCTGGTCAACAACAAAAGGCTCTTCAATAAGAACCTGATCGAGACTGCTAATAATGCTCTGAACTTTCTTCAACTTATCTTCCATAATTATCCAAAACGTTCAGTTTTAGGAGGAGTAGAATAAAACCCGTTTCCTTTGTTTTCATATTTGTTATCACTTTCTTCTTCCTCAATAAATTTTGGGTTTTCTGGGAAGTAAGTTTTGATATTTTCATCGTTATCTTCAATTCTTTCAAGCATATTCTTCATATCATTAGAGAGAGTGTGTCTCTCAGAAACAGTCAGAGTATCAATTAAATCATTAGAGCTGTTTCCAGGATCCTTCAATGAAAAACTTTCGCCGGTAACTTCGTCACGGATATATTCTAATACTGTTTCTAATTTACTCCACAAATTCCCAGATACATCCTTATTATCAAAAGCTTTAATAGTAATCAATTCTAAAAAGAAAGATTTCGTAGGATAATTGTATTTGGTATTTTTCCAAACTTTTAGCAGACGAATAATTTTCCTAATGGAATCTTTTTCTTTAGTTGCTCTATCTTTAATGTTTTTGATTTGAGCCTCCACATTGGTTTTAATTCTCTCACTTCCCTGATCAAAATTTCCATATTTGTAATAAACGTACAGATTAAGATTTTCATCATCTTTGTATTTATCCTGGCTTAGTTCACGTCCAGGCACAACATCAATCTTTACAACATCACCGTCTTCATCTGCAAAAAACTCAATACCAATGGAAACTTTTTGTTTTCTGACACTTGCTTCATCCTTATATTTATCATATAAAAAATCAAAGACGTCTTCGTACATCTCCTTTAATGTGCCATTTGAACCAAATGCATTTCTCTTGAAAGGACAAACCATATCAAAATCAAACTTGATATTCACTGCCGTATTTTTTGCATAGGAACCCGAATTAAAAGGTGAATAAATACTCTCTTCGTATTTCTTTTCCAAAGCTTCCTTAACTTCTTTATTTTTTTCTTTATGCTTTTTTAAAAGCTGTTCTTCTTTGGTAATTTGATGTGTTTTAATTACCGAATCTAAATGTAAACTCTTATCCATAATATTTTTATTTTATTGCTTTCATTGATATTAAATTATCCAAATTATCTTTTGGTGTAGCATTTGCTTCACTTCTTAAATATTCTTTTCCTATTCCTTTTATATATGTTACTCTTGATCTAATAGACCAACCTGGATAATTCCAAACTACAGTTCTAATAATGTATCCCTTTTTCAATAATTCAATTGTATTGGCTTCAGTATTTTTTTCACCCATATTCCATGAATCACCATCATTTACTGGATGTAACATTACGTGCGTAATATTATCTTTTGAATCTTTCCAAACACCAGATATTACATAATTTGCTGATTTACTCATAATATATATTTTAGTTAAAACGTTCTTATACATTGTAATGCTACATAAATTTCATAAATTGCCACTGATATGGAAATTTTTAAAAAATTTTAAGCATTACAGTATAAATGAAGTCAGATAATAGAATTGTTGCATCATTTGATGAGAAATGCAAAGCAATTCAGGAGATTTACACTCCTGAATTTTATGCTGATCTTTTCAAGCACGCTATAATAAGACTTAAAACTGTTTTTGGAATCAAGTACAACCATGATAAGGGATTTAGAGGCATTATGGTTGAGGATATGATCAATGATACTATTGAAGCCTTCTTTAAAGATGGTGGCAGAAATTGGTATCCAGAGAAATTCCCTGATTTCCGAATGCAGATAATAAGTGCCTTAGATAGTGTAATTTCAAATACATTAAATGCTGAGCTTGACAAGGCGAACGAAACATTTGAAATTTTAGAGAATGATATTGAAATGTCTTTTGACGATTCCGACTATCAATCATTACTATCTATATGCCACGATGAATTAACCGCTATGGGTGCAACAGATTACGAAATATTACTGTTCGAACCATACATAATCAATGGCATGAAAAGAAATGATTTGTCTGAACTCTTCGGAATCAGCAACGAAGAACTGACAAATATAAAAAAGCGGCTTGATCGCAAATTACCATATATAAAAGAAAAACTGAAAGTGTTGAATTATGAAAAATAACTTCATCAAAAAGATAGACAAGGCAATTATCTCCCAAATTATTGAAGGTGATTCTAGTACTTATGATGAAATCCTTAAAGAGGAAGGTTTTGACATAAAAGAGATTGAAACTTATGCTCTAAAGAATTTTCGCAAGCACTCATTTCTGTTAAAAGCACATATAAATAAACAGAGAGATACTGATTTATTAGAAAAAGCTTCTGCATTATTGCAAAATGCAATCTCGAAAAATATTGATAAGCCGATTAGTTATTTAAAATCTTTAATTGCAAATAATCAGTTTCAGGTTCAATATAGAAATTTAGACAGCTTGGGAATTGATGAGATTAAAGAAATAATTAAAGACCAGAATTTATTAGAACTTCTGGAGCAATTGGAAAATGATCAAAAATAGACGCGGTTCCAATAGAGCTAAAGCTCTTCTGGAAGAAATTGGTTTCGATGAGATTACTGATATTCCTATGGATATTTTTGCTGCCGGTCTTGGAGCAACTTTAATAGAAGAAAAATTACCAAACTCGGACGGTAAAATCATTAGAGGCAATTCTAAAACATTGATTAAAGTGAACTCGGATATTGAGTTCGAAGAAAGAAAGCGTTTTACAGCTGCGCATGAAATTGGACATTATCTGCTTCATGACAAACTAGATTTGGAAGTTCATAATGAAACATCCAATACCCTGAATTGGTTTAATACTGCTGAGAACCAAGCGAAAAAAGGAATTCAAGAATGGGAAGCCAATGATTTTGCATCAGAACTCTTAATGCCTGAAGCTGTAATAAGAAAAGCAGTATATAGAAAAAAATTCTCACCTGATTTAGTGAAGGAACTATCCGTAAGATTTAAAACCAGTTTAACCTCCATTATTTATAGATTACTATCATTAAATATCTATCCTCTGTTTGTAGTTTTTATTAATAATGGACAAGTTAGATATTGGAGTAAATCAGATGGTTATTGGATAAAAATTAAAGAAATTACGAAATTACCTCCGCCTGAAGATTCAGTTGCCCAGGAATACATTGATGGTAAATATGAGTTTTTGTATTCGGGAAAAGAAAAGGCCCAATCCATCTATAAATCAACATGGTTTGAATTAAGGGACGATGAAGATGATTGTGATTTCTTCGAATACTGCATTCCATACAAACAGCTGAAAACAATAATAAGTGTCGTTTGGGAAGAATAATTGCATTGACTATCTACGTTTTATTGTAAAATTTAAAATATTAAATCCTAAAAATGACTATCTGCGAAAATGAACCAAAAACATGGAAAGATTTACAAAACAAAGCTGCGGAGATTTTAACAGTCTGCGGCTATCTTTGTGAAACAGAAAAAGAGATAATTACAGTAAGGGAAAAAGTTAATGTAGATGTATATGCAGAAATGAACAGCCAGATATCTAGAAGCATAATCATCTGTGAATGTAAATTCTGGAAAAAAAAAGTTCCAAAACATGTTGTACACTCTTTCCGTACAGTAGTAAACGACTACGGAGCCAATTACGGACTTATAATTTCAAAGATGGGTTTTCAGAGCGGGGCATTTGACGCAATTAAAAGCACCAACATTCAATTAGTTAATTGGCCTGAGTTTGAAAATACCTTTAGGGCGGAATGGATCAGAAAAAAATTAATTGCCATTTCTAAGACAACAAAACCTTTATACGATTATGTAAGTGTTGGTTTTATGGTATTTTTTAAAGAACAGCTTTCTAAACTTTCTCAAGATGAACTTGAAAAATATCACTACTTGACGGCAAAATATTTTAATCCAGTTTTTGCCTCAGCAAATATTGATTACAAAAATGAAGAAACAAAAGAATTTGACATTGAAATGTTTGATAATTTTCTACCTCATTATATTAGAGAATTAAATATTAATTGTACTTCATATGAAAGCTATTTTCTTAATTTAGAAAAAATTTGTGCCGAAGGATTGATTGATTTTGACATCTTATTTAAAGAACAATTGCGTCGATAATTATTAAGACTCCTTAAAATCAGCATAGTTGTAAGTTTTTTTTAAAACACATTTTTGGTAGTAAGCAATGGGTTATATAATAGTGGATTACCTTTTAAATTTTCCACAATCATGTCATAAACTCTACAGTTCTTTTCTATCTAATTTTTGACTAGAATTAGTTTCGGAGAAAGAGCCTTTGTAACACCTATATTTTTTTTATTAAAAAAGGGTTTTGTAAATATGTTTAAGTGTTGTTTATTAAGTTGTGTAAATATGTTTAAGTGTTGTTTATTAATAGGTTATATTGTTAAGTATTTGTAATGGATTAAAGATTGTAAAACGGATTATACTGCCTTCCAAAATGAATATTTGTAAGATGCTTTCTCAAAGCCAGTGAATTTGTAAAATTTAAATTAATAATTACTATTGTTTAGGATATCGAATGTTAATTTTGAAAAAGGTCTTTTGTAGAAACTGTTATGGCTGAAATTTGTTCCGTAAAGAACCGCTCTTAACTGGCTATGTTTGGGGGTGAGAACAGGAGACAACTGATTTTGGACTGCTGTGAGATAACTCAGCGGATACATTCTCTGCTTATTGAGTATATCTTTAATAACTTCTTTATGTAATCGATAGCGGTCAAGAAGACCAATAGTTGTAATCGAATCTTTAAATTCTTGTATATATTTACCTTTAATCAAAACCAGGTTTAAGTTCAGTTGGCTTGTGTCTGTAATAAAACCTGCTCCGGTCGGATTGAGTAGAAAGAAATATGAATCGTTGACATTAACGTTAAGGTGAGGATTAAAAAAATTAACATTCTGGCTTGACTTAATAAAGTTGCAGACCTTACAGCAAGGGGTTAGATTAAAAAATGAAATTGAAAGGAAAGGATAATCAGTTTTGGAATAAATATGATCCCAGTCAAATGTTCTTCGTACTGGATTTACACCTGCTTTATATCTAAATGAATATGTGAAGTTTTCATTACAATACGGGCATGAAAAAATGTCAAGATTATCAGCCAGATATTCCGAGCCATATGTGATTTGTTTTTGAGCGTTGTCAAAACCGTGCTTAATAAAATGATTATACAGTCCGATAAGTTTGAAATTTTTTTGAATATCTTCACGTTTTGTAGCAGAAAGACTGTCGAAGTATAATTTGATTTTTTCAAGTTTAAGAGGGGGGGCAGTGAGTAATTCTTCAAAATCCTTTATGAGTGGTCCGAAATATAATTTAATTTTAGCATCTATTTTTGACTTTGAGTAGGCTCTAGCCCTTGTATTGCAGTATTCCAGAATTGATTCACAGTGGGTTTCTGAAAATGATTTATAATTTGAATAGTGTACACTGATCATTTTTCTTAAAATTTATTTTAGTCTTTAGGTTTAATTTGCTCAAAATATTGATCAAAGTTCTTCATTTTGCTGAAATCAATCATTTTCTGAATTTCATCACGAATGAGTGCTTCTCCAACTAGTTTGTTAAAATTTTCAACTTCAGCAAGTTCTTTAAATTCGGATTGCTCCCCATTAAGAAATTTTATGGCTTGATTGATTTTTTCAAATGCATATTCACTAATAAACTCCTTCAGAAAAAAGCCGTCGCTAAACAGCTCGAAAATATTTCCGCCCAGTGTTGGTAAATGACCCTCTGATTGGGATACTTTACAGTTGCCCAAACTATCCTTTTTTAAGAATATTAAATTTTGTTTGGGAATATCTGAGATAATAAATGGGGAGTGGGATGTAATAATGATTTGAAATTTCTTATTGTAGCTCCTGCTGTGGTGTTCGAAAAATTGATAAAGTGTATTAATATATTTTCGCTGCCACTCAGGATGTAAGTAGAGTTCTCCCTCATCAATGCTGACAATTACATATTCATTAGTGGAATTTTTTAATGCTTCGTGAAATTCAGATAACTGATACAAAATTGCTTCTTCTCCTGAACTGAAAGGCGTTATGTTGTATTGCATTAAAGGCTCTGCATTAAAATCGGTTATAGAAAGAATTTCTTTTAAAAAATCCCATAAATGTTTATTTATTGATAAATCAAAATAACCATTTGAAAAGAATTGAGCAGATTCTGCTATTTCAATATTTTCTAATAATGAATCTAAATTATTAAGTAAAGTACTAATTTTATCTAATTCAACTCCTTCCTTGTAAGCTTTGTAACGTGATAAATACTCACTAAGTGATTTGAAAATATTTTGATCTAATGGAAGTGATTTAAGGTAACTTTTTAAATGAACCGCATAGTCAAGTATGCCTGTCTGTTTAAAGAAATCATTGTAAAGGGCAAAAAAGAAATATTTATATATAATTGTATATTTGAATTTATTTTTAGTGTTAGATTCTGTGTTTAATAATTTATAGCAATGGCTATAAATTTTCTCAAGTGTTTCAAATAATGAAGATTCTCCTTCAGTCATTTTTTGAATCTGTGAAAAAATATTTTCATTGAACCAAACTGATATTGTCTCTGAAAAACGAATATCACCAATAATTGAAAATTTATTTTCTATGTTGTCCGAGAGAAAGTTAATCATTCTTTCTTCTCGGTCATTTTGATAAATAGACTGCAGATTAAAGCTTTCTTCCAGAAGTAAATAGGCTGAATTGGCTTCTTTTTTAGTATTGTAATCAGCTAGATAACCAGCAACTTTTTCCGGAGTAAGGGATTGTCTTAGCTGATAATCAACTGATCGGTTCATAGGATTGTCCAGCCCAAGGTAATTTACATTTCGATTAGAAGTTAGATTTGAGTAAAAAATCAGATCAAGTTCCTTGAATGGATTTTTGTTTTTGAACGTATTCACTTCTATACCGTGTGTAAAACTTCCACCTTCAAGAAGCACCATTTTTATTGTGTTTTTTTTTCCATATAATGGGAATGTGCTTACATAACAGGTAATTTCAATTACGCCGTCATTTTCGATTATAACTACGACATTATTTATTAGTGGTTTACCGGCAGAAATTACGTTTATTAAATTTAACAATGAACTTTTTCCAGAGCCGTTAATACCTATTATTCCTGAAATATTTACTATATTGGAGCCTGTCAATAGGTTGTAGTAATCTGGCGTTTGCTGGTTGCTTATTGTTAATTCTCTGCTCTCCTCATTAAAATCAAAAGAATAAGTATATTGTCCTCCAAAATTAAAGCTTTGATTTTTGATTTTCAGAAAATCTTCAACCCACATGGCTAGTAGTCTCATTTTTTATTATTTAAATTTATTTACAGTCTAAAATCTTCTAAAGTGTGTGCTGAGAATTGAACTGGGTTAATATCAGTTAAACCTCTAATTTTCAATTTTTTTTTATAATCAAATATTGATTTTCCTATCAGTTTTTCTTATGTTTTTTATAATAAGGAAACAATAAAGGCAGTAAAGAGAATTATGTCCACGTTTTACGAAGTGATCTCATGAAAAGCTATCTAAATATCTCTGACTTCCTGCATTTTTTTTCTTAGAAATTATTAACCTGATAGAAGTCTCTCGAATTTTGATGGTTAGTTCTTTTTATTCTCTCGCTTTCTCTACATTCATTACAATATTTTAAGAAGACTAGTTTTTAAAGTCAGAAACTTTATGAAGTCTCTGTTTTTCAATTATACTTGTTTTAAATAATACAAAGCCAGAGATAATTGCACAGCGTAAAGAATAACACTTTTTAGAGCGCAACAACTATTTTTTGATGTTTAAATTGTAGTTTTCTAAAAACCATTCAAAGGATTTACCATTCTTTCCAAGCTCCTGATTTAACAAATTCAAGGTATTTTTGATACTGTCCGATGGTTGATATTTCATTTTCGTAATTGTCAAGTAATCCCCGTATTTCAAGTATGATTTTAATTCTTTCGGACAATTCGTCGTTTGACTGTATATCTCTTTGGTTAACTCTGTCAACAATTTGTTCGTATTCCCTTTCAAATTCGCTTCGTAGTCCATTCTCCACTTCGGCTTTGAGTTTTCTATACTCTCCATCTTTTGATTGAAGTCCTTTTCTAAGTTTTTCAAAGTCTTCTCGTTCTCTTTTTTCAAGTTCCTCAAATTCTCGTTCAATCTTTCTGTTTTCTCTTTCAAAATTAAGCGCAAATCTTGATTCTTCTCGAAAATTGACTTCAATGTATCTTTCTTCTCTTCTAATTTTACTTTGCTCGTTGTCAATTCTACTTTCTTCAAGTCCAAATTCTCTTCTAATGTCCTCTTCAGATTCTCCAACTCGGTATCTGAACTTAATTTCCCGCTCAGTGTTTGCTTCTTCTTTAATAATATCCGCTCTGCGTTTAATATATCTTCTTTCCAAATCTGAGTGGTTTTCCTCAAATGCAATTTGTTGTTGTTCAAGGTCTCTTGATCTTCGTTCAACTTCTTCTGCTTCGTGTCTAATACTTGAATATACTTCGTCCTCAAATTCTCTTTCCAGCTCCTCCAGTCTTTCTCTATTTCTTTTTGTGTTTGCCATAACTCTTGATAATTCAGATTCAAATTGTTGTTCAATTCTTCTGTATAGTTGAGTTCCCAAACTGCTTTTAATTGACCGTATAAGATTGCTAATTTGGTTTGTTCGGCAGACGACAGATTCTGCAAAAAACTTTCTTTGGAGTTCATCAAATGATGATAATTCCTCTCTATCTGCTTTGGAAACTTGAATGTAGTCAGTGCGTTCTTGGACATAATTGTAAACCCATTTAGTATTATTTGATGTTAGTAAGCTTTTAGCAATATTTTCTTCTGAATCTTTAGGAATAATAATTTGAATTGTATCTATTCCTAGTCTTTTCAGTTTAACTTTTTTTTCATCATCTAATTTATGAGAAACTACAATTTCAATTAGTAGAATAGGCTCATCCTTAGAATTAAAGAAAGTTAAGTCAGGTCGTATCAAAAGATTTTTATTTTCTACATCTGGATTTTTCCCGTGAATTACGTTTCCTTCATCATCTTCATAAAAAGTCAGTTCAGCTCTTACGTGATGAGCTTCAATAAATTGTGCTTCTTCCAAAAGAACAGCTTTCTTTCCGTCAGGGGAATAGGAGTAAAGATTGGGAACTTTTATGCGTTTTGTAAATTGAAGTACTTCTATTGCAAGTTTATGTCTGTATTCTTGGTTGCTAAAAGTACATTTTCTTTCATTGTCAACTCCTTTGGCCGAGTGTCTAAAATAAGATTTATGATAGATGTTTTTTTTCTTTACGGCATCCATTTCTTCATTACATCCTAAGCACCAATAACCTTTTCTTCCGCTTATTGCATCACCAATATAAACAACTTCATCTTTGATGTTTTTGGCATATTCATTTTCTTCTTTTGGATTAACTTTAGACATTTCACAATCTTAATTATTGGTTATCTGTTTGATTTATAATATGCGTTTTGTTAATTTATGATGAAATCTAATAAAACTTATTTTTTTGTATTTCCTAAATAATGCAAAAATCGTCTTTATTTTAAGCAACAAGACAAGTAATTACACCTGATTTTGATTGAAATAGAAACTAACTTTTGTGAAATAATTTCAAATTATTCGATGTAAGAAAAATATATAATATTATAAATAAAAATTATTTTTTTTGCGATCGACATTGTCATAAATAAAATAGATTGAACAAGGAATGTTTAACATTCTTAATGTATTTACTGCTCTAAGTAAACTAATTCTTGAAAATATAGGTAACTTACTTGATTTGCCTGTGGCATCTTTCTTAGTGATAATTCCATAAGTCACACTGAATTCACCTTTGTCTATTAAATTATTAAAACTGTTATTGTTAACAAGTGTTTTTAATTTTTCTTTTGATTCTTCTTCCATTCTAAGCAATTCAATTGAATTTACTCCTTGGTTGAACAAATGGCTGAGACTTGCAGAACGTGTTGAAATTTTTATATGAATTAGGTTAACTTTATTTTCAAGGATAGTGATTAAATCGCATGGTTCTATTTGGGTTTGTCCATTAACCGAAATGTTTTTTTTGTCTAAACAGATTACATTTGCATTAGTACTTTTTACGGATTCATTATACTCATCTTCCCTTTGAGAATCGCAGGGATGTAAGAATGTGTGTGAATTTATAAAGTGAGGGTTAAGTGCATTTTCTAATTTTGTGATATATTCTTTATCAATTAAATACCATTCTCCCTCAGTTAAATGATAAGTTAGGCCGTTGATTTCACAATCATATAAAAAACATTTATATATACTAAATTGTTTTATTTGATTGCCATTTTCATCTATAATTGCCATGTGATGATTAAAAAAGACATTAACATCATTAATTTGAGTTATATTCCTTTCTTCCAAATATGCTCTATAGTCGGCTATATATACATCATAATATTCAAAATTTGTTCTGCCTGCACCATTGAATTTAATTTTAAAAGATGTTGAATAATCCATGATTTCTGGAATTGATAGTACTAACTCTACCGGCGCACTTTCAAAAGCTAATAATAAGTTTTGGTTAAGTTCTCTGATTTTGTCTGGATCTCTAACTGGAACTATATTTTGAATATCTGGAAAAGATTGAATAAAATCGGTTTTGTTATATATTTCAATTATCTCTCTACATAAATTTGTGATCTCATCTGCTGGTAAATTTGAAGAAATTCTTAGGCTACTTGCACCAGTAACATTTCTAAATAAGTCAATGTATTCTGATTTTACAGCACCAGTTAATTTTTTTATTATGTTTTCATCATGTCTAATATCAAAAAAGTTTAGACTCGATTCTGTAGGACTTTGTACTCTTTGCCTTTTTGCATTCTCGGGTTGTAATATATCAGTAGATTTAATTTTTTCTGGATCCAGTGCGTTTAATGTTGTTTTTAATCCAAAATCATAATGATAACTATTATCTTTTAGTTGATGATAAGTAATGCCAAATGTCAGTACTATCCAACTATTATCGACAGGAAGAAAGATTAGACTTCCTTTTTGCATTTGATATAAGTTTTTATGTATTCCCCAGTAATTTTTCCACCATGGAGGACTTCCTGGAGTATCAGATAAATACATGATGGAATTATCAGGGAGATTTGTATTCTCTTCCTCTAATAACTGTAGATTGTGACCATCTTTCAACGCATTTTCTGGAGTAAATGTATCTTTTAATAGATAAATTGAGAAACCTCTACTTTTTGCCATTTTGAATTTAGATTATTTTATTAGACTGGTAATAATTGCATCAAATATTGGTGTTTAATTTACTATTTCATTACGGAAATCCATAATGACAATTTAAAGTCTTGTTTCAAGAATATCGATTAAATTATACTATACATCGAGTAAAAATACCTGTTTACTCTAAGTTGAAGTTTTTATTTTGAATTACGATAAGTCGTTAATTATTAAAGAACTCTGGAAGAGTAGTAGTGATACAAGTTAAGAAAGAATTTGATGTTTACTTAAGGCAATTATATTCAAATCTTTTACTCTTTGTTACGTTGTACTTGATAACACATGGAATATTTTTTCAATTAAGTGTTTCATGTGCTTAAGAGTATTCAGTAGTAAATAAATCAATCAAATACATTAAGTAATATGAAGTCAGCTTATTTATACGTTCGTGTAAGTACGGACGAGCAAAAGAGAAAAGGTTACTCCCTGCCAGAGCAGGAGGACAGGCTATTAAAATATTGTAAACATTATGATATCGAAGTCAAAGGAATTTATCGCGAAGATTACTCTGCAAAGAATTTCAATAGACCGGAATGGAACCGATTATTTTCAGAAATTAAAAAGAAATCATCAGGAGAAGATAAAAATATTCTATTTATCAAATGGGATAGATTCAGCCGTAATATTGAATACGCTTACGAAATGATTGGAAAACTTCGGAAATATAAAACAATTGCAAAAGCTATTGATCAGCCAATTGATTTCTCTGTGCCGGAAAGCACAGTTATGCTGGCTGTATATTTAGCTGTTCCAGAAGCAGAAAATGCAAGGAGAGCGCAAAATACTTCGAACGGTATTCGTCGAGCAAAGCTGATGGGAAGATATCCTAGTAAGGCACCTTTAGGATTTATCAATTTGACATCAATGGACGGCAAAAAAGGTATCGCTCCTAAAGAGCCTGAAGCCGAAATTATAAAATGGATTTTTTGTCAGGTTGCCAAAAACGATCATAAAATATCTGAAATCATGAAAATAGCTAAAGATAAAGGATTGGTATGTTCAAGATCACACTTTTTCAGGATTTTGCATAATTCAGTTTATTGCGGGCTTATACCAGTCAAGCTTGACTCTGGTGAAGAGCAAGTGATAAAAGGATTACATGAACCATTGATATCTGAGGCTTTATTTAATCAGGTCCAGTCTGTTATTAATCCAAAAAGAAAAACCACTTCTAAAAATTATGATTTGCAATCAATGTTTTTTCTTAAGGGGTTTATTATCTGTCCAGTTTGTGATCGAAAACTTCTCGGAAGTTTTTCAGCGGGGAGATTAAAAAAATATCCATACTACCATTGTCGCAATCGCTGCAGAACAAGGATAAATGCAATTTTTCTTAATGATTGCTATCAAAAGAAGCTTCAACAGTTAATGCTCTCAAATAATATAATTGAATTATTTAAAAATATTTTGGAAGACCAGAATATAAAGACACAGAAAGGAAGTTATTTATATGCGAAGAAAGTATTAGTGAGAAAAATAATTGACGAGAGTTTAACACTTTCTCAAGGCAGAAAATTATTTATTTCCGGAATATTAAAACTCGATGACTACAACGAATTAAAAAAAGAGAATCAAGTCAACACGAAAAATCTTAAAAAGGAAGTACGTGATATTTTAATTAAATTAAAAGCTATTGATAAGAAAAGTCAAATAGAAGAGAAAGCGTTAGTCGCAATCTTTCAAAGATTTTCTGAATTTGAGGTCTCAGATAAAAGACATCTTGTAAATCTTATTCCACCGACTAATGTTGATTATAAAACTGGAGATCTATCTTTAGATTTGAATCAAGCATTTTTAAAAATACTATCAAAAAAAGATAACCGAAAAACTGAAAAAAGATGAACTTTATTGAGAAGAATGTTTCAGTAGAAAAAGCAATTGCCATTCTTTCTAAGAGCGGCATTCAGATAAACGAAGATGAAGCCAAAATTATATTGGAATTGTTATATTTAGTGTCGAAAAACTACCATAAACCCAAAGAGAAGAAAATACTATATCCTTAACGGGACTTCGAACCACTATTCAGCCCCGATTATATCTCTAATAAAATTGCTTCAAGACTGTTTATCTTAAACAGACTAAGGATTCCTCGTGAAAAAATCGAACCTAAAATATCTGGCTGTAAAGCTAGATAAATGGGGACTTTTGGCTATAAAAAAAGAGACAACTATTAACTAGTTGTCTCCTTAAGTGGAGTCGGAGAGAATCGAACTCTCGTCCAAACAAGCAATCGAAGAGCTTTCTACACGTTTAGTTTCCGATTAAATTTTCGACAAAAAGCAAGGCCGGAAACCGCCACTTTTTGCTTAGCTTTATGAATGTCAGAACGGATTTAAAGCATTACCGTTCCTAGGTTTACTTTTACGGTTCCCCTGAACAAAACGCCATAAACCAAGGCTTTTTAGAGGAATCCAGCTTTCTCGTCTAACGAGAACTAGGCAAATCGTACTATAATTCGGATTAAGCAGCTAAAGCGTAATTATTTTCGCCGTTTATAAGTTTGAAACATGATATTTACGAGCTGTGTCCCGGCGCTCGACGTGCTTACTGTCCAATTCCACTCGCTGTCAAAACCAGTCGACCCCAAGTAGTAGGAAAATACTATAATGAATATAGCAAAAACCAGACCGCAAATATAAATCATTAAATTTTCAATTAAAAATAATTGCAACACTATTCTTTAAATGTTACATTTGGGAACTATTTATTAAAAACAAACTAAACAATCCCTGAGAAGTTACATTATTAACAGTTTTTGACCTGTTTAAATGTTAATTTTTCAAAAGCTACTTACGATAAAAATGAAAATTGGACTTATCAAGGAACGAAAAACCCCGCCCGACAGACGCGTTGTTTTTTCTCCTGCAGAATTACTGAAATTAAAAGAACTTTATCCGCAGACAGAAATTAAAGTAGAATCATCCGATATCAGAATCTTTACCGATGCCCAATATGCAGCATTAGGCTTCGAAGTAACGGAAGATATGAATGATTGTGATGTATTAATAGGTGTAAAGGAAGTACCTGTTGATGCCTTGATTCCGGATAAAAAATATTTTTTCTTTTCGCACACCATTAAAAAGCAGCCGTATAACCGAAAATTATTAGTGGCCTGCCTTGAAAAAAATATCCGTTTGATCGATCATGAAACAATTGTAAACGAAACCAACCACCGCCTGATCGGTTTCGGAAGATATGCCGGAATTGTGGGAGCTTACAATGGTTTTAGAGCATTCGGAATCAAATACGAACTATTCAACTTACCCAAAGCAGAAACCCTGGCAGATAAGGCCGCTTTGATTGAACGTTTAAGAAGACCTTTTTTACCGCCTATTAAGATTGTCTTGACCGGTCACGGAAAAGTAGGAATGGGAGCCAAGGAAATTCTGGACGGTATGAAAATAAAACAGGTTTCCATTGAGGACTATTTAACAAAGAATTACTCGGAACCGGTTTATACACAAATTGACGTTTTGGATTATAACAAACGCAAAGACGGTCAGCAACTGGACAACCAGGATTTTTATCACAACCCTCAGGATTATGTATCCGATTTTGAACGTTTCACAAAAGTATCGGACATTTTTATGGCCGGACATTTTTATGGAAACGGCGCACCGGTAATTTTGTCACGGGAAATGCTGAATGCACCGGACAACAGAATTAAAATCGTGGCCGATATTTCCTGTGATGTGGAAGGGCCGATTGCCTGTACCTTAAGAGCATCCACTATTGCAGAACCTTTATACGGTTATTACCCGAGTGAAGACAAAGAAGTAGAGATCACACATCCGGGTGCTATTGTAGTAATGGCGGTTGATAATTTACCTTGTGAATTGCCAAAAGATGCCAGCGAAGGATTTGGTGAAATGTTTTTGGAACACGTTATCCCGGCTTTCTATAATAATGACAAAGACGGAATCTTACACCGCGCTAAAATTACCGAAAACGGAAAACTAACCGAACGATTCAGTTATTTACAGGATTATGTAGATGGCGAAAAAGTAAGCTAATAAATATAAGACAGTGATTATAATAAAAAGCCTTTCATGACTATGAAAGGCTTTTTTATTTATCAGCACGACATTGCCTTTTGCCCTTTGCCCTTTGCCTTTTACCAATTACTCACCCCTTTTTCAAAAAATCCACCAAACCTTTAAAATAAGTATTCTGGTCATCATACATACTCATGTGTGCCCCGTTGGAACAAAACAGGTAGCTGCCTTTTGGCAATAATTTCGACATTTCTTCCATGTGTTTCGGATCCATCGTATCATATTGAGCGCCGATAACCAAAGTCGGAACGCTGATGTTTTTCAAATCCTTTTTACGATCCCATTTTGCCAGTTTTCCGGATATTCCAAACTCACTGGGTCCTTGCATCGTTACATATAACGACTGATTTATTTTGGAGAAAGAACGGTTCATTGGTTCCGGCCAGTCATTTACCGGTAATCTGCAAACGTGTTTCGTATAGAAATTAGGCAGCAGCAGCTCCATATAACGCGGATTATTAAAATCTCCTTTGGCTTCAATACTGCGGATTTCCTGCAATACTTTCGGATCCATCTCTTTAGCCAGTACATTTTTGGCATACAGATCATATTCCGGAGCACTCGACATCATATTGGAAATAATAAGACCTTTCAGATTGTTCTGGTATTTTAACGCATATTCCATGGCCAGAATTCCGCCCCAGGAATGTCCCAGCACATAAAAATTATCCTTGTTGAGCTGCAATGCCTGCCGAACCTGTTCGACTTCCTCTACATAACGGGGAAGATCCCAAAGCGTAGTGTCCTGGGTAGCGCTGGAATTTCCGCAGCCTAACTGATCGTAATAAATAAACTCAATTCCTTCTTTTGGGAGGAAACTCTCAAAACACTCAAAATATTCATGGGTCGCTCCCGGACCGCCATTTAACAATAGTACTTTAATCTTCGGATTATTTCCGATTCGTTTTGTCCAGATATTAAACGTCCCTTTAGGTGTTGTTATCGGAATAACCTGTACACCGCCGTTTTTTATACCGCTGCCGGTATCTTCAAAATAATCCAATGCAACAGTACCGGCTGCTGATTTTTCCATTTTATTGCAGGACGTAAAACCTATCAGTAACAAGGATATAAAGGTGATTATTGTTGTTTTTCGCATGATGATATGATTTAGAAAGGATTATAAAGTTATTAAAAAAGAATCAGATTTTACGCGTTATAACCCGCTTCCGTTTGTAAAGAAAATCCATTAACAGTATCTTTACCCTATGGATTCACTCACACAGATAGTATTGGGAGCAGCCGTTGGCGAAAAGATTCTGGGAAGAAAAATCGGAAACAGAGCCATGCTGTATGGCGCTATTGCCGGAACAATTCCCGATCTGGATGTCCTGGTCGGCAAACTGTTCGATCCGGTCACAGCGGTAGCCATACACCGCGGATTCAGTCATTCGATACTCTTCTTTTTATTGCTGTCGCCCTTATTAGGCTGGCTGATATCCAAAAGAGAAAAAGACAGTAAAGTTTCCGTAATGAACGGAGCTGGTCTGGTCTTTTGGGCCTTGTTCACCCATGCTTTACTGGATGCCTTCACCACCTGGGGAACGCAGCTGCTATGGCCGTCGGCTTATAAATTTGCTTTTAAATCAATTTTTGTCATTGATCCGTTATATACTGTTCCGTTTATCATCTGCCTGATTGCCGCAATGCGGAAAGAAAGAACCGATTACAAGCGTACCCAATGGAATATTTTAGGACTAAAGATCAGTACCGGCTATCTTTTAATTACGCTGCTGCTAAAAGGGATTACCTATTATAAATTCCGACAGGCATTATTGGATGCTAAAATTGAATATGCACAAATGGAAACCAAACCGTCACCGTTCAATACCATATTATGGACTGCCAATGTGGAAACTGCAGATGCCTATTTAATAGGGGACTATTCTTTTTTTGACAGCCAGCCCATCACCTTTAAAGCCTATCCTAAAAACCATCAGCTTTTAGGAAGTCTTTCCGGTACTACAACAGTAAACCGGCTGATTGCCATTTCGGAAGGCTGGTACACCATTAGTGAAAAAGAGGGAAAGCTTTACTTTAACGACCTGCGTTTCGGACTACTGAATCCGGATGAAAACAATCCGCAATTTGCCTTTAGTTACGAACTGTTACCGGAAAACGGAGCATTAACCGTTAGGGAAGTGCCCAAAAGTAAAAAAGACGGTATGCTTTTACTGCAAAAGTTATGGAATAGGATAGGAGGCAATTAAAGATATCCTATTTTTTCTTAACTTGTTTTCTGTAAATAGTCAGGAAAGAAACAGCCGATGAAAAAAATCACACATCATTACGGTATTGGATTGGACTGGGTGGAATCGCTTGCGAAGCAGCTGGAAGGGAAAGTAGAAGGCAATTTTATGATAATTCCGGAGCATATTCACACGGGACAGCGTTACTTCCTGAATTGCGGTCCCGGAATAACAGCACTCTATATTGATGTGGTGTACCATACGGAAATCCATTTCCGCCAACAAAACCTGACCGATGATTTTATCGGGATGTATTACAACCTTACGGAAGGTGAAGCTGTACTGCTTTCCGATGATATTGCCAATCCTATCGGGCGTTGGAATTACAACCTGGCCATCGTTGACGGAGCGCTCTATTCCGATTATATTGTAAAAGAAAACAGCCATACTTTTGCCCTTTGTATTTTTATTAAAAAGAGCCTGATAAAAGAATACATTAAAGACAATCCTTCTTTGCGGGAACATGTCGATACAATAATGGATACCGAAAAAAATACCATTATCCGGTTTACCCGAATGAGCAGTGAAAGTTACCACCTTCTGAACGACTTGCGCAATCAGCAGCTCGAAAGCCTTTCGTTTCCGTATTATCTGCAGGGAACCATTCAAAGCCTTTTGGCCGATTATATTGAGAAAATGACCATCAGCGATATTGTGATCGAAAAAGTAAATGAGGACGACCTGAACGGTATTATAAAATCACAGTCTTTCCTGATTGAAAATTTAGACAGTGTATTTCCGGGAATTGAACTGCTGGCAGCACAGGTTAACATGTCGGAATCCAAATACAAGAACCTTTTTAAAAAGATAACCGGGATTCCGCCCAATACGTTTTTCCTGAATAATAAGCTTTTAAAATCAAGAGCACTGCTGCAGGAAAAGGAACTGACAATTGCGCAGATTGCCGATGCGCTGCATTTTGCCAACAGTTCCTATTTTATCTCAAAATTCAGGGACTTTTTCGGAATGTCGCCCAAAGAATATTCGAAACAACTCTATTCATGAAAGAAATTAACCATACCTATTCCCTGAAACCGGATTGGCAGTTCGCTATTGCGGCACAAATAGGCGCGCCGTTAATTGACAATAAATGGATTGTACAGCCGGAAAATTTAGGAGCAGGCGGAAGCTATTTCCTGGAAGTGGCTCCGGGTTTATCGGTAGTGGTACTGGATCTGGTATTCAACCAGCCGGTCCGGATTCGGAGGGATCGTTCGGAAGAAGACTTTTATATCATTCATTACGACTTTAGCGATGAAATGAATGTGATGAAAATCAACGACGAAAAACATAAAATCGGGTACCGGTCTATTTTGGGACTGGGAGTTATTGATAACAGGATCAGCAATGTTTTTGAACCGGTTGTCGGAGAACGCGTTTTTGCAATTCGTTTGCTGGTGGCTAAAAAAATATTGGATTTTCCAATGAAAAGCGGAACCGGTAAAGGAAAAAAGAATCCGGAAAAGACCCTGTATTTTTACGACCATGTAGACAGTAAAAGCAAAGTCATCATGCACCGCATCAAAAATAAAACCTTTTCCGATCCGGCTTACGATCTGTACCTGAGAGGAGTGGCCTTTAAATTGCTGGCCAAGTTTATGGACCGTTATGCCAATCTGAAAACGATTAACCGGATAACGGAAAGTGATATAAAAGCCCTGTCGGTAACCAAAGAATATTTAATGAATAATGTACTCGAACCATTTCCGGGGCTTGATTTTTTATCGGATATGGCAGGAATGTCCGTCTCAAAATATAAAGCGCTATTTAAAGAAGTCTATCTTGATGCTCCGAATAAGTTTTATATCCGGGAAAAAATGCTGCTGGCACAGGAATTACTGAAAAGCGGCGCTCATACTACTTTATCGGCGGTGATGCTCACATTAGGCTACAACCGACTGAATTATTTTGCTGCACAATACCACCGTTATACCGGTAATCATCCGTCTGATGATCTTAAAAAAGAATAAGAGTAAAGATATTTTGTTATTTTAAAACGGTATTTTGTCTTATTGTGTGATTTTTATAACTTTTTAGTGCAGTTTTTGCCAGGTGTTTGTACCAATTTTGCAGCGTCGATAACTGACGTTAAAAAGAAAGTATATGAAACACACGGTATTAAAAGGACTGCATATAGTGATGGTTTTATTTGTTGTACTGAAAAACCTGTGGTCTGGTATGGCAATAATGACGGAAGATACTGCCACAGCATCATTTTTTCTGGAATTGGGCTTTTCGAATGATGGGATTATGATGTTAGGGATGCTGGCGGTTGCCTGTGCCGGTTTAATACTGATACCGCAAACCTATATAATCGGGAACCTGATAACGGCTTCGATGACCTTTCTGATCATCTGTTTTAACCTGCTGGAAGAAAATCTCTGGGAAGCCATTACAGAAGTTCCTTTCTTATTACTTATCGTGGTCATGGTAAGGCTCAACCACCCCTATATAAACCGGTATCAATGGATAGATGTTATGTTTGAGAGGGATAGCTGATTCCGGAACTAAAATCGATTTTACCAATACTGAAATCGAAACAATCCATTTTATCGTATAGCGTTTTAGCACCGGAATTTGTATTTTTGAGCATCCTAAAAAGTAAGCCATGAAAATTGTAATATCACCAGCCAAATCATTAGATTTTGAAACGCAGTTACCCACAAAACAATATACCGAAGGAAATTTTTTAAAAGAAGCCAATACGGTTCATAAAGTACTGAAGAAAAAGAAACCGAAAGAACTTTCGGAATTGATGGCTATTTCTGAAAAATTAGCCGATTTAAACTGGCAGCGCAATCAGGAATGGGCAACCCCGTTTACACCCGAAAATGCCCGTCCGGCGGTATATGCTTTTAATGGTGATGTTTATATCGGACTGGATGCTTATTCGCTTCCGGAGGAAAAACTGGAAGTATTGCAGGACAAACTCAGGATTCTGTCCGGCTTATACGGTTTATTGAAACCATTGGACCTGATCCAGCCATACCGACTGGAAATGGGAACCAGACTGCCAATAGGAAAAAGCAAAGATTTGTATGAATTCTGGAAAACAAAGCTTACCAAAGCCTTGAATGCCGAGCTGAAAAAAGACGAATTATTCATCAATCTGGCGAGTAACGAATACTTTTCTGCCATCGACAAAAAAGCCTTGAAAGTACCGGTGATCACTCCGGAGTTTAAAGACTATAAAGACGGCAAACTTAAAATGATCAGCTTCTTTGCCAAAAAGGCGAGAGGAATGATGGTGCGTTATATTATTGAAACCAATGCCGAAACCATTGAAGACCTGAAAGGCTTTAATTATGAAGGATATCAATATGATGCGAACCTGAGCAAAGGGCATACCCTGGTTTTTACACGTTAATATTAAATCGGTATAAATTAGGTACTTGTAAGTGATTTAAACAGAATTTTCGTAAATTTAGTCAACCAAAACTATGTCCCTATGAAAAAACTATCATTTACCCTGGCTATGGCCTTGGTTTTAGTACTTGGAGCGTGTACCGCAACGAAAAAGGCGACTGCTTACGATAAAATGACCGGTAACAGCTGGCAGCTGGAATATATAACCGGCGTCAGAATTGCTTTTGAAGGCCTGTATCCGGAACAAAAGCCGCAGCTTTCATTTAATCAAAAAACACAGGAAGTAAACGGAAATACTAGCTGTAACCCGTTTTCGACAAACTATACGGCTAAAGATCCTGATTTTATTAAAATTGAAGCACCCAAAGCGATGACCATGCGTTTCTGTGAAGGAGAAGGAGAAAAACGCTTTTTGGACATGCTGCAAAAAATAAACAAATACGATGTCACACCAGACGGAAAACTGGTTTTACTGATGGATGATATTGTAGCGATGCGATTTATAAAAAAAATAGACTAATTGTAAAGGAGAGCAGGTATGAAAAGCAGATTAATCCTCTTAGCATTAGTAGCGATAGCAGCAACAGGCTGTAAAAAAGAGGCAACCAGAGAAAAAATTGAAGATAAAGATATTTCAATGGTTCCGACTGTCCAGGAAGATTGTTATGCCTATAAAAAAGACGGCAATACAATTTATATGCGCCTTAAAAAAGACAATACAACTACAGTTAAAGGCGATCTGGAATATGCATTTAGTGAAAAAGATGCCAATAAAGGAACTTTTGTAGGAACCGTTAAAGGCGATACCTTAATTGCCATGTATACCTTCACTTCGGAAGGTGTGGAAAGTAAAAGAGAAGTCGCTTTTCTGATAAAGGATAAAACCTTAATTGAAGGATATGGAGAAGTGGAAGAGCATGACAGCGCTGTAGCTTTTAAAAACAGGTCTAAATTAGTATTCAATTCGAATATGCCGCTCACAAAAGTGGACTGTAAGAAATAAAAGAACCCCGTTTTAAAACGGGGTTCTTTTTTTATAAATGTTCATTCTGGATTAATGCATATAAAAATACTCCTCATAATCGCGGAGTGTTTCACGGGTCATTTTGCGCTGGTCGCGTGATAATTCCCGCAAAGCTTCGACACCTTTTTTAGCACAACGCTTTATTCCCGTTAGCCGGATCGAAAAATCCATCAGTCTGGAAACATCGTCAGGGCTTAACTTCTGCTTCAGTTCCTCAATATAGTTTTTGAATTCATAAACAACCTCGCGATTTTGTTCATAATCGGATTTTAAATCGTCTAATAGTTCATTTATCTCTTTCTCAATATCATTACAACGATCTTCACTCTTTTTGCTGAATTCTTCAAGAATCTTTTTTTCTGAGTTGCTAAATAATCCCATAGTAATAGTTTTTTGTTGTGTATAACTATTTTAAAATCAATGATTTGATGTGATATAAAGGTACGGTGTTTTTTTGAAAATAAAAAGGGAAATTTATTTTATAACGCAATGATAATATGCCAATAAAAAACGCTGGAAATATACTCCAGCGTTTTCTATAACAAATTAAATAACCTTAATTAAAATTAGTGAACATTTGACATGTCTACTTTTCCGGAACCTTTTCGGATTAAGAGTACAAAGGGTACACAAACCAGAAACAGGATGCCCAGATACATAAATACGTCCATATAGGATAATACAGTCGCCTGTTTCATAACGGAATAATCAATAGCCTGATGTGCTTTGTTAAGCGCTTCACTGCTGCTGAATCCTTTGGACATGAATCCGGCCTGTAATTGCTGAATACGTTGCTGTACTTCAAATTTGGCACCATCCAGGTTGGCAATTAAATCCACGCGGTGTCCTTGTGTAAAGCGGGCAATAAAAGTGGTTATAATGGCAATACCGAATGAACCGCCCAATTGTCGCATCATTCCGGTAAAAGCGGCTCCTTCACCAATGCTTTTCCCTTTAAGTGTGGAAAGTGCCAGAGTGGTAATCGGAACAAACAGTAAACCTAAACCAACACCACGCAATATCAATGGCCAGAACATGTGTTCCGTTCCGGTATCGGGAGTGATAACATTATGCATCCAGAAGGTAAAACCAAAGAATAACATAAAACCAACAGCAACCATATAGGATTGCGGTACACCACGCTGAATCAGCTTACCGATAATCGGCATCATAATCCCGGTCATGATCGAACTCGGAATCAGTAATAATCCGGCATCGGTTGCCGTCCATCCCAGTACAGACTGGGTATAGATCGGAATGATAAAGGTGGAACCGTATAATCCGAAACCTAATATAAAACACATGATGGTTCCCACACGCAAATTACGATCCTGCAGTACTCTTAAATTAACAATAGGATGTTTGTAGGTTAACTGTCGCCAGATAAATAAAAGCAATCCAAAGAACGATACAATACTTAATGTAACAATCAGATTATCGGCAAACCAGTCATCCTGTTGTCCGTGTTCTAGTACAAACTGAAGCGAACCGATAAAAGAGGCCAGAAATACAATTCCCCACCAGTCTACCTGGCTGGCTTTTAGTTTCTCACCATATTTAGGGCTTTTCACGAATGAAAGGGTCAATACGGTAGCAATGATTCCCAACGGAATATTGATATAGAAAATATACGGCCATGAAAAATTATCCACTAAATAACCTCCTAACGGCGGACCTAATGTTGGCCCTACAATCACACCCATTCCATAAATAGCCTGTGCCATTCCTCGTTTTGCAACGGGATAACTCTCCGTAATAATGGTTTGTGCTGTTACTAGCAGCGCACCACCACCCATACCCTGGATGAAACGGAAAGCAACAAGCTCCCAGATATTAGTCGCATTACCACAAAGGAAAGAGGAAACGGTAAAGATAATAATGGATGCGGCGAAATAGTTTCTGCGTCCGAATTGCTGGGACAACCAGCTGGTCATTGGAATAACGATTACGTTAGCAATGGCATAAGCGGTAATTACCCAGGCAACATCGGTCAGAGTTGCCCCTAAACTTCCTCTCATGTCGTTTAGGGCTACGTTTACGATAGTAGTATCGACAATCTCCAGCAGCGCACAAAGTACGGCAGTGATTGTGATAATGACTCTTCTAAAGCCATATTCTACTAAATTATCTTCTCCTGCTGCTTCCATATTATTTTATATGTACGTCCACTTCTACGTTCATTCCCGGACGTAATAATTTTACTTTTTCGGCATCGTTATTTCCTGTTAATTTGATTTTTACAGGTAAACGCTGAATGGTTTTTACAAAGTTTCCGGTAGCATTATCCGGAGGCAGGATTGAAAAACGGGCTCCGGTAGCCGGTGAAAATGAATTGATTTCCCCTTCAAATTTATAATCAGGGTAGGCATCTACTTCAATGATTACTTTTTGTCCGGCTCTCATTTTGTTAAGCTGTGTTTCTTTAAAATTAGCCACAACCCAGGTTTCCTGGTTGTTAATGATATAGAACAATGCCTGTCCCGGTTGTACCATTTGTCCCGGCTGGATATCAATGCTTGAAACCTGTCCGTCAATAGCTGCTGTAACTACAGTGTAACCTAAATTTAAGGCTGCAGCATCAAGAACCGCCTGTGCTCTTTTAATGTTGGCTGCGGCAACAGAAGTCTGTTTGTTGGCAACAGTTGTTTTAGAAACCACAGCATCACGTTGGTGTGCGCTGGCATTACGTTGCTGTTGTAAAACTTCAACTTCTTTTTCGGCCTCTTGTTTGGCCGCTAAAGCCTGCTCATACTGTTGTTTTGTTATCGAATGATTTTTGTAAAGATTCTCGTAACGCTCGAAATCGTTTTTCGCTCTTCCGTAACGGATTTTAGCAGCATCAATGTTTCCTACATTCGACTGGATTGTCGCATCGGAAATAGAAATATTGGCAGCAGAAGCACTAACATCGGCTTTGCTTACTTCCAAAGAACTTTCAGCACTCGTTAATGCCGCTTTGGCTTCTTCCACTTTTACTAAATAATCTTTATTGTCAATTACAAATAAAGTATCTCCTTTTTTTACAAAGTCATTGTCTTTTACATAAACTTTGGCTACATAACCCGATACTCTTGGTATAATAGGGTTCATGTTTTTTTCAATTTGAGCATCATCAGTTTCTTCGTGAGCCTGTGCATGCATATATTTAAAGATTCCGTAAACTGTTCCTAAAACAACTAAGGAACCCAGAATGATTATGAATTTTTTATTAGATGGTTTCTTTTCCATGATCTTAAAGAAATTAGTATTAGTTTTTGGTAAGGGTTGCTGTTGCTGTTAATTTTCCGCTGGCTGCTAAAGCATCATAGTATTTTTCAATACTGTTGGCTTTCGAAAAGGCCAGGTTTATTTTGGATTGCAGCTGTTCTACATCGGCTTCCAGCAAATCATTGGTATCCGAAAGACCGTTGTCGTATTTGTCTTTTACAATACGGTAATTTTCGGTAGCCTGTTCTACGGCTTCCTGGTATACTTTGTTTTGTTTGATTGCCAGCTGGTAGTTTTCATTTGCCTGTTGTGTTTCCACTTTTACGCGGTCGGTCATGATCTCTACAGCCTGTTCTGCCTCATGCGCTTTGCTTTTGGCGGCTTTTACTTCTTTTCCGTTTTTGAAAATAGAAGACAAGTCATAGGAAACACCAACACCAAAATTCATCGCATTGGTTACCGTCATCACATTTTGCAGATCCAAAGCAATATAGCCGCCCATCAGTGAAATAGAAGGGTAGTAGCTCCCTTTGGCAACCTTAACATTCGTTTCGGCAGCTTTGTGTTGCGAACGCATGGCTTCAAGGTCATTTCTTCCGGCTAAAGCTTCGTCCACACTCGCGTTAAAAGAAGCATTTTTTTCAAAAACCGCTTCATTCGGAACAACTTGTGTGCCTTCGGCCAATTTTAAAAGTGTGATCAGCTGATAATTCACTGTGCTGACATTCTTTTTCGCTTCTTCCAGGGCAATTTTGTAGTTCGAAACCTGTAATTGTGCTTTTAATAAATCATTACGGGCAATCAGTCCGTTTTGTTCCATTGCTGTAAAATCTTTTACACGTTGCTCGGCACTTTTAATGTTTTCGGCAATTAAAGATGTGCTTTCCTGCGCTTTAAAAAGGTTTACATACAATTTTACAACATCCAGTGCCAGCTGCTCTTTTGTATTCTTAGCAGTATATTGCTCCGCCTGATAAAGGTTTTCTGCAGCTTTGATGTTGTTCTGGATTTTAAATCCGGCAAAAAGGGGTAGGGAAGCACTAGCTTGTCCTAACATTAACTGATTCACTTTTGGTGCAGCTCCCGATTCTTCTCCGCTTCCTCCAAGTTTTAGCTTGACGTCGGCGTTCGTTAATCGTTGGTATTGACCGCTGATTTTTAAATCAGGGTACTGACGATTTTTGACCGTTTGCATTTCAAATTCCTTTGTAGCGACTTTGGTGTCGGCTAATTTTGCTTCGGTACTTTGTGTCATAGCCAGTTGTATCGCTTCATCCAATGACATTTTCTTTTTCTCCTGAGCTTCAGAAGTGAAAACGCCAAAAAGGAAGAAGGCTCCCAACCAGATGGAACTATTCTTCATAGGTTAAAAGTGCTTTAATTGTTTTCTGAATGTGTTTTGTTAAATCATTTTTGATGTAGTGGTCGTATTTATCATCGGTGTCAAGGCCTAATAGTTCGGCATAAAAAGTTTTATTCATCTGGAAATGAAAATAGGCACCCATGATGGTTGGAGGAATCAGGGTAACATTAATATCCTTTTTAAACTGTCCTAAATCCTGACCTTCTCTGATAATGTCTTTTAGCGCTTCAAGATTGTATCGTTTAACCTCATTAAAGGATTCGCAGTTAATTTCCCGTTTCTTCGAGCTGATCTCAAAGTGAATGATCTGATACATCCCTTTATTTTTATTGATGCGGGTAATGTATAGCTCGATCAGCTTGTCAATCTTTTCAAAAGGAGTAAGTGCTTCTTTATACAGGTTTTCGATTTGCAGACGCAGGCCTGCTATTCTTCCAATGATTAAAGCTTCCAGTAGTTTTTCTTTGGAGCCAAAATAGTAAGATATCATGGCAACGTTAATGTTCGCTTCTTTGGCAATGTCTCTGACGGAAGTGCCGTCAAAACCATGTTCGGAAAACAACCGTTCTGCTACCGACAGAATCTCCTGTTGTTTATCGTTAAAATCTGACATCATTTACATTGTTAAAATGAGACTGCAAAATTAAACACTTGTTTAAATTAAACGTTTGTTTAGTTTTAATTTAACGTTATTTTAACTAAATTAAAAAGAGGCTGATGCTACGCTGTTCCTATGATTATAGAAAGAAATTACAGGCTATAGCCTTGAAAATAAAACAAAAAGGGCAGGGCAGAATAACAGAAATAATTTGTTTTAAGTGCTGCACATATTCCAACTTTTTTATACTTTTACCCACCGCAACTGCGCTAAAAGCAAGAACAGCTTTTCAAACGAAAAACTGCTCTTTTACAACCGGATAAAAGACTATCCGGAATCATAAATAAAATCGATAGCTATTCGCTAATTTGTTTTAATTCAGTATTTTGTACTGCATTAGTTAAATGATACTTTTAATAAAACTTTCAATGCTGTCTATTTTATTATGGTTAAGGTAATTGACGAAAGCACTGCCTATAATGGCACCTTTTTGATGCCTGACAGCCTCCGAAAACGTTTCTGAATTACTGATTCCGAAACCGACAATCTGCGGATTTTTCAACTTCATTCTGGCAATCCTTTCAAAGTAATCTTTTTGTTCCGTGCCAAAAGCATTCTGGCTTCCGGTTACACTGGCACTGCTCACCATATAAATAAATCCGTTTGAAATACTGTCGATGTATTCGATGCGTTCAACCGACGTTTGAGGTGTTATTAAAAAAATATTGATCAGTCCGTTTTTCTCGAAAACGGCTTTGTAATCCTGATCAAAAACGGTCACCGGAAGATCCGGAATGATCAAACCGTCAATGCCGATTTCGGCACATTTTTCACAGAATTTTTCAACGCCATATTGCAGAATAGGATTGAAATAGCCCATAATCAATAACGGAATATGTACTGTTTTCCGAATGTCTTTTAGCTGTTCAAACAGTAAATTGGTTGTCATGCCGTTTTCCAGTGCCTGTGTGGAACTGGCTTGAATTGTTGGCCCGTCGGCTAAGGGATCACTAAAAGGCAATCCGATTTCAATCATGTCAACACCACTTTTTTCCAGATTTTCAATAATGGAAACAGTGTCGTTGCGATTCGGATAACCCGCTGTAAAGTATATAGACAATATTTTTTTGTCTTCCTGAAGTTTTATATTGATGCGATTCATTGTTAGATACGGTTTTTGATTTTTGAGGGTTGTTATGTGAGGTTTGAAGCAAGAAGCAAGAAGCAAGAGGCAAGAAGCAAGAGGCAAGAAGCAAGAGGCAAGGGGTTTTTCTATAAATCAAATTTCATACTTCCAATATCATATATCTAAAATCCTACCTCTAAATATTCTCTAATATCCAAAATACCCTATATAGGTGTTTAGGTCCTTATCGCCGCGACCGGACAGGTTAATCACAACGATATCGTCTTCTTTAAACTGTTGCTGTTCCAAAACGGCAAGGGCGTGGGCACTTTCAATTGCCGGAATAATACCTTCCGTTTTACACAAATTCAATCCGGATTGCATGGCTTCATCATCGGTTACCGCGACAAATGCTGCGCGGCCGCTTTTAAACAAATGGGCATGCAACGGACCGACGCCGGGATAATCCAACCCGGCTGAAATAGAATAGGGTTCCGTGATTTGTCCGTCTTCAGATTGCATCAGTAACGTTTTGCTACCGTGTATAATACCGGTTTTACCTAAAGCGGAAGTTGCAGCACTTTCTCCGGAGTTGATCCCTTTTCCGGCCGCTTCCACAGCAATTAATTTAACCTTTTCATCGGCTAAAAAGTGATAAAAAGCACCGGCTGCATTACTGCCGCCGCCAACGCAGGCAATTACATAATCCGGGTTTTCCGTGCCTTCCTTTTCGAATAACTGCTTTTTGATTTCCGCCGAAATAATGCTCTGAAAACGGGCAACCATGTCCGGATACGGATGTGGCCCCACAACCGAACCGATGATATAATAAGTGTCAACAGGATTATTGATCCAGTCACGGATCGCTTCATTAGTAGCATCTTTAAGGGTCCTGGAACCGGATTTAGCCGGACGTACTTCGGCACCGAGCATTTTCATCCGTGCTACATTCGGTGCCTGGCGTTCAATGTCGATTTCTCCCATATAAACAATACATTCCAGTCCCATTAAAGCACAAACGGTAGCGGTGGCAACACCATGCTGTCCGGCTCCGGTTTCGGCTATGATCCTGGTTTTGCCCAATCGTTTGGCTAATAAAATCTGCCCGATCGTATTGTTTATTTTATGTGCACCGGTATGGCATAAATCCTCTCTTTTCAAATATACCTTTGTTTTGTATTGCTGTGATAACCGTTCGGCAAAATACAAAGGCGTAGGACGGCCTACATAGTCACTCAGTAATTGCTGTAATTCTTCGCGAAAAGAAGATTCCTGAATAATCGACAGGTATTTTTCCCGTAATTCGGCTACATTCGGGTATAGCATTTCCGGTATGAAAGCTCCGCCAAATTCACCATAATAACCCTGTTCGTCTGCCTGATATGTTGTTTTCATGTGGTAATATTGTTAATCGTTAAAATTGCTTCTTCACAAAGCGTTTCGTTTTTTAGTCCGGGTGCCGTTTCTAATTTGCTGTTGAAATCTATCGCATAAACCGGTAATCCGGTTTCCAGTAAAAGGGAGATGTTTTCCCAATCCGCTACGCCTATACCGCCGCTAAGGAAGAATGGTTTTGAAGACGGATACTGCTGCAGGATGTTCCAGTCAAAAGCAAAGCCGTTTCCGCCGGGTAATTTTCCTTTGGTATCAAATAAATAGTAATCGCATGCCATATCATAAGCTTCGAGTACATTGAAATCAAAAGAGGAATCCATTGAAAATGTTTTGATGATTTCAATACCCGGAAGTGCTTTTAGTGCCAGACAGAAGTCGGGAGATTCTTCCCCGTGCAATTGTACCGCCTGTAAATCATATTGCTTCACTTTTGCCGTTATTACGGCTATTGATGCATTTACAAATACACCGGTTTTTTTAACTGTACCAGCAATTTCCGGAACAACGGCATCGAAATACCGCGCTGATTTTTCATAGAAAATAAAGCCCAGATAGTCCGGTTGTAACGCTGCAATTGCCTGTATGTTTTCGGAATATTTCATGCCGCAGATCTTTACCTGAATCCTGTTTTTCATACCGTTATATTTATTTGATTTATAAAATCTTTGCAGGCTTTACCTGAATCATTACTTTTCATAAATTTTTCACCAATCAGATAGCCTTTATAACCATACGGTTGCAGGGCTTGAACGGCTTGAACGGTACTGATCCCGCTTTCGGAAACTTTTACAAAATCATCCGGAATGAAGGCTGCCAGCTGCCAGCTGTAATCCAGGCTCACCTCAAATGTTTTCAGGTTACGGTTGTTCACCCCAATCATGTTCAGGCTCGGCATCACCGCTTTTTCCAATTCTTCCCGGTTGTGTACTTCCAGCAGTACTTCCAATCCTAAACACTGGGCAAATTCGGAGAGCTTTTTGATTTCGGCTCTGGACAAAACAGCAGCGATCAATAAAATAAGATCGGCGCCATAAGCTTTCGCTTCCAGTATCTGATATTCGTCAATAATAAACTCTTTTCGCAATAAAGGAAGGTTTACCGAAGCCCTTGCCAGCAGCAGATCTTCTAAAGAACCTCCAAAATATTTCCCGTCTGTCAAAACGGAAATACCACAGGCACCGGCATTTTCATAACCTTTAACGACTTCTTCAACACTAAAGCTGTTATTGATAACCGACTTTGAAGGCGACCGCCGCTTGTGTTCGGCAATTATCCCTGAAGTACTGTTTTTTAAATTATGGCTCAAAGAAAGGGGCGTGCGTTCAAACAAGGCGGCAGCTTCCAGTTGGGAAACCGGGATTATTGTTTTCTTTAAGGTCACTTCGCGGCGTTTGTCGCTGATAATAGCATCTAAAATGTTCATCTTTCTTTTAATTATTGCTGATACGTTGTAATTTTTTCAGGCTATCCAATGCTTTTCTGCTGTTTAAGCTTTCCTTAGCCAGTTCATAACCATCCTGTAGTGTAAGATTGTTAACCGTTGCAATGGCCAGACCGGCATTGGCACAGACCACATTATTCTGGGCCACGGTTCCTTTTCCGGAAATAATATCCATAAACAGTTGAGCCGATGCTGCAATAGTCGTTCCGCCTTTAATGTCGGCAGCCTTTAACGGCTGTAAGCGGAAATCTTCCGGTTTTAAAATCTGCTCCCGCTGTTTGGAAATCACTTTGGTATTACCGGTTAACGATATCTCATCATAGCCGTCGAGGCTGTTCAGGATGGTAAAATTGATCGTGGTATTCTGGTATAAATAGGCATACATACGGGCTAATTCCAGGTTAAAGACCCCAACCAGCTGATTCTTCGGAAAAGAAGGATTAACCATTGGTCCCAGCATGTTAAAAAATGTTTTTACGGCCAGTTCCTTGCGAATGGGGGCTACGTTTTTCATAGCCGGATGAAACAGCGGTGCATGCAGGATGCTGATGTTTGCTTCTTCCATACAGTGCTGTAAAAAACCGGTATCGTTACTAAAACGGATGCCAAGGCTTTCCATGACATTGCTGGAACCGGAAATGGAAGAAACCCCATAGTTTCCGTGTTTGGCGACTTTTATTCCCGTTCCGGCTACAATAAAAGAAGCCAGGGTGGAAATATTAAAAGTATCTTTTCCGTCACCGCCGGTTCCGCACAGATCAATAGTGTTGTATGCGGAGAAATCTACCGGGATGCAAAGCTCCAATAAGGCTTCCCGAAATCCGGCCAACTCGTCAATACTGATGTTGCGCATCATATAGACCGTTAAAAAACTGGCAATCTGGCTCGGGTTGTATAAACCGTTTGAGATATTGACCAGTACGTTTTTTGCTTCTTCTTTCGAAAGCAGCTCCTGATTAATTAATCTGTTTAATATTTGTTTCATGATTTTTAGGTATAAGTTGTGCCGGGCTTCAAATTTTTCAATTTAAAACCAAATCGTTTTTGATGTAGTATGTGTTTGTTATTTAGTTATTTACCCAGTTTTTAAGGATGGTTTTTCCTTCCGGGGTGAGAACACTTTCCGGATGGTATTGCACGCCCCGGACATCGAATGTTTTATGGCGCAGCGACATGATCTGACCGCTATCGTCCACAGAGGTGATTTCCAGTACTTCCGGGAAATCATCAGGATTAACAACCCAGGAGTGGTAACGGCCCACTTCAATATTTTCCGGTAAACCGTTAAAGAGGGATTCGTCGCCAACCGTTATCGTCACCGGTGTCGCCACACCGTGATACACTTTTTCCAGGTTTATCAGGCTTCCGCCAAAGACTTCTCCGATAGCCTGCTGACCGAGGCAGACACCCAAAATACTTTTGGTAGACGCATAGGTGCGGATCACTTCTTTTAACAAACCTGCTTCATCGGGAATTCCGGGACCGGGAGAAAGTAAGATCTTGTCAAAGTTTTTGATCTCCTCAATAAGAAACGCATCGTTGCGATAAACCGTTACTTCACAGTCTAAATCTTCCAGATAATGTACCAGATTGTAGGTAAAACTATCGTAATTGTCTATAACTAATATCTTTTTCATGAGGTTGTCTTTTTGATAAATGTTGCTGTTTGCCTTTTTCTATTGCTTTTTTAATTAAATCGTTTCCGCTACATCAAGTGCCTTGTTGAGTGCTCCCAGTTTGTTGTACACTTCCTGCATCTCATTTTCTGCAACGGAACCGGATACAATTCCGGCACCGGCCTGGTAGTGTAATGTATGATTTTTGCTTAAAAAAGTACGGATCATAATTGCGTGATTAAAATTACCGTCAAAATCCATAAAACCAATAGCTCCGCCATAGAAATTTCTGGATATATTTTCAATTTCTTCAATCAGCTGCATGGCTTTGTGCTTTGGAGCGCCGCTTAACGTTCCGGCAGGAAAAGTATCGGCAACCGTTTGCATCGTTGTGGCATTGTCCCGCAGGTTACCGGTTACTTTGGAAACCAGGTGTATCACATGGGAAAAGAACTGGATCTCTTTATATTTTTCCACTTTAACGCCGTGTCCGTTCCGGCTCAGATCGTTTCGGGCAAGATCAACCAGCATTACGTGCTCACTGTTTTCTTTCGGATCTTCCGATAATTGCTTGGCGAGCAACGCATCATGTTCGTCATTTCCGCTCCGTTTAAAGGTTCCGGCAATGGGATGGATCTCTGCCTTTCTGTTCTTAACAACCAGCTGCGCTTCCGGTGACGAACCCATGATTTTGAAATCACCATAGTCAAAAAAGAAAAGATAAGGCGAAGGATTGATGTTTCGCAAAGCTCTGTATACATTAAATTCATCGCCTTTGAAGGACTGTGAAAACCGTCGGGACAATACCAGCTGGAACACATCGCCGCGATAACAGTGTTTTTTGGCAATGGCAACGTTTTGTTGGAATGCTTCGTCGGTAAGATTGGAAATGGTTTCTCCTTCTTTGGCAAAAGAATAACTGGCAAAATTTTTAGCCTGCAACAGCTGTTCTATTTCGGATATGTTGTTCTGGTTTTCAGTGCTGTGGCAGAAAATATAGGCTTCATTGTTAAAGTGGTTGATCGCAATGATGTTCTGGTATATCGCATAATAAATGTCCGGAATCTGTAAATCACCTTGCTTTTTGGTGATGTCCACGGCTTCAAAATAACGAACGGCATCATAGGCTATATAGCCAAACAAACCGTTGTTGATAAACTTAAAGGCATTTTTTTCTGTTTGAAACTGTGCGGCAAAAGCTTGAATAGCTTCCGGTATACTGGTTTCTTTCTGAATGGCTTCCGTTGTAAGGCTTCCGTCCGGATAGGATTTGACAATGTTTTCCTGCTGAATTTTAATACTTGCAACAGGATTACAGCAGATATAGGAAAAACTGTTGTTATTGGCATGATAGTCACTGCTTTCCAGCAGCAGGCTGTTGGGAAACTTATCGCGTATTTTCAGGTAAACGCTCACCGGAGTTATCGTATCGGCAAGGATTTGTTTGTATGAAGTATGTAGTTTATATTTTTTCATGATTTTTGAATAAGAAATATTGGAAAACAAAAAAGGCTTGTCGTGATGACAAGCCTTATATCTATTTTGGTTTTAAAAATACAGATAGGAGGTTTCGCTCACGATATTCGACGTAAGTTACTCCACCACCAAGTATTGTTTAAAATTGTGTTCATGTTTTTTATTTGTGCTACAAAGGTATAAAAATGATTTTCATTTATGCAAGAGAATTTTAAATAAAATAACAAAAATACTATTTATAGTGTGTTTTATAACATTTTAAAGCTTGTCCTTGACGTCAGACAAAGGCTTTCCTTTTAGCTTTTGGTAGTACAAATGTTTGGGACTGCCAATAATCTGGGAAGTGTAAATACCGGTATGACCCGAGAAAAAATAGGCCACCACACAGGCAATGGCAATATAGATACCGCTGTCAACACCAAAAAGCTCTATGCCCATGATGGTACAGGCAATAGGTGTATTGGTTGCTCCGGAAAACACTGCAACAAATCCCATTCCGGCCAATAACGCTATAGGAAGCGGTACAAACCAAAAGAGCGCATTGCCCAAAGCAGCGCCGATAAAGAACAATGGCGTGACTTCACCGCCTTTAAACCCGGCACCTAATGTAAAAGAAGTAAACAGTATTTTTAATAAAAAATCATAGGAATCCAGCTGCTGGTCAAATGTGTCAACGATAGTCGGAATACCCAAACCAATATATTTTGTGGTTCCCATACCGTAAACTGCCAAAGCAATAACAAGACCACCAATCAGCGGACGTAACGGTGGGAAAGGGATATTCTTTTTAAAAATTGTACCCCAAAAATGAGTAGCTTTTGAAAAAAACATTGCGGTCAGTCCGAACAAGATTCCGGCGAATAACGACCATAACAGGTTTAAAGCGGTCATTTCCGGTATGCTGGGAATACTGTAATGCGTATGATTCACATGCCAGGCCAGGCAGCTGTAATGTGCAATGACAGCCACCAATACACTTGGCAAAATCGCTTCATAGCGGATGCGTCCCAGAACCATTACTTCCAAAGCAAAAACAGCCCCGGCAAGCGGTGTCCCGAAAACGGAGGCAAATCCGGCACTGATTCCCATAATGAGGATGATTTTCCGGTCATCGTTATTCAGTGAAAACCAACGGGAAAACTGGTCGGCAATGGCACCGCCCATTTGTACAGCTGTTCCTTCACGGCCGGCAGAACCGCCAAAAAGATGGGTCATTAAAGTGCCGAACAAAACCAAAGGCGCCATCCGGAACGGGATGATCTTTTTAGGGGAATGAAACTCTTCCAATAGCAGGTTATTGCCCTTAACAACACTTTCGCCCAGATAATGATAACTCAGCCCGATAAGCAATCCGGCTACGGGCAGCAGACAAATGATCCAGACATGATTTTCGCGGTAATTGGTAACCCGGTCTAATGAAAGCAAGAAAAAAGCCGAGACGGAACCGATGATTGTACCGATAATCGCCGCAAGCAAAAGCCAGCGAAATAAAAAAGCCAGTAAAGGTAGTAGCGGAAAATTGGCAAAGTGTCGGTTAAAAGAGTGTTTATCCATAATTGTCTTGATTACATGCATCTATAGTGGCATAAGCCATTCAATAGACGTCATCAGCTTTTTAAGGCGGTTCAAGGCAGACATCATTGCCGTATTTGTACTACAAATGTAAAAATAAAAACAAGAATGGTATTTTTTTATGGTCTGTTTTTTTATTCTGAGCAAAGGAATTCGGTATATATCCCAAAATTTTAGCCTAAGTCCAAAACGAACTACCGTTATACAAAGAAAAGATGAACATTATTGCGGTTCAGCTTTATGCCGGAAAGAGGAACATTTACATGCATGCAATGACACAGCCGGAGTACTCACCGTTTATCCTTTTGCGCTCAAAAAGGATAAAGTTCAGGGTAAAATAATCGTTTCGAAACAGCCGGCGGTATTGGAAATCGATCCGGATGTAAAGAATATTGATACTTTTAACGAAGACAACCGGAAAGAAATCGATTAAAATTTTGTTAAAGGAAAATTTATGAAAATAGACGCTAAAAGCTGATTTTTATACGTTTTTCAAATGAAAAAGACTGTTTTTGAGATTCCTTTTGAGAAAAATTTATTTCAAAAAATATTTTTTATTTGGAGCGTAATTAAAAAATGTTATAAGTTTGCAGTGTTCAAAACAGAATAAAAAAATGAAAAATCAGGTTTTATGTATGGCGATGTGTATGTGCTGCTCAGTTTATGAGGAGGTACCTGCTATTCGTTAATGTCAATAAAACATTTCCAATATCAGTAAAACTCCTCAGGCAATTGAGGAGTTTTTTTTACGCTTAATTTTTCTAAAAACACAAAATAAAATAAAGATGAACACGACAACGGCTATAACAACATTACGAACAGCATCTGCAGCTTGTATGATGATGATGTGTTGTATGCGAAATTTCGCAAGAGGTCGTCTGTCATACTATTTGCTGTAAAAAATAGTATCCCGTAATAGAAGCCTCTTGAATTCAAGAGGCTTTTTTTATACCCATTTATCACGATTGCAAACAAAACAAACAATGAACGAAACGATAATTAATACGCTAAAACAAGGAAAGGATATTGCCGAAAGCCTGAAATTCCTGTCTGAAAACATCACCGGAAAGATTGTTTTTTCTACCAGTTTCGGTATTGAAGACCAGCTAATCACCGATGCTATCTTTTCACAGCAATTGCCCAACATAACGGTTTTCACGCTGGATACGGGCAGACTGTTTCAGGAAACCTATGCCACCTGGGATAAGACAATATTGCAATACGGTAAAAAAATAAAAACCTATTACCCGGATGCTGCCAACCTGGAAACATTTGTAACCGAAAAAGGGATCAACCCTTTTTATGAAAGTATCGAACTCCGGAAGCAATGCTGCCACATCCGGAAAGTGGAACCCTTAAAAAGAGCCTTGAAAGATGCGGAAGTCTGGATCACCGGATTGAGAGCCGAACATTCCCCAAACCGGAACAGCCTGGAAATAGTACAGTGGGACGAACAATACCAGCTGTATAAATTCAATCCGTTACTGCACTGGACCACGGAGGAAGTAAAGGAATATGTCACCAAAAACGGCATCCCGTATAATGTGCTACACGACAAAGGATTTGTAAGCATTGGTTGTGCTCCCTGTACCAGAGCGATTAAAGAAGGAGACGATTTCAGAGCCGGAAGATGGTGGTGGGAAGATACTTCTAAAAAAGAATGCGGATTACACAGTTAAAATAAAACAGATAAACAAATTGAATATGAGTAACTCAAAAGAATATTTAAACCAATTAGAAGACGAAGCCATTTACATTCTTCGCGAAACAGCGGCACAGTTTGAAAAACCGGCTTTATTGTTTTCCGGCGGAAAAGACTCAATCGTTTTGGTTCATTTGGCTCTGAAAGCCTTCCGTCCGGGGAAATTCCCGTTTCCGTTAGTCCATATCGATACCGGGCATAATTTTCCCGAAGCCATCGCTTTCAGAGATTATCTGGTGAATCAGATTGGTGAAAAACTGATTGTAGGCTCGGTTGAAGACAGTATCAAAAAATACAATCTGAAAGAAACCCAGGGACGTTTTCCTTCCCGGAATGCTTTACAAACCTATGCTTTGCTGGATACCATTCAGGAAAATGAATTTGATGCCTGCATTGGCGGTGCGCGGCGTGATGAAGAAAAAGCCAGAGCGAAAGAGCGTATTTTTTCCGTTCGGGACGATTTCGGACAATGGGATCCCAAACTGCAGCGCCCCGAATTGTGGGATATTCTCAACGGAAAAGTAGCCAAAGGACATAATGTACGTGTGTTCCCGATTAGCAACTGGACAGAACTGGATGTCTGGAACTACATCCAGAAATACAACATCGAACTGCCGGAGCTGTATTTTGCGCATGACAGGGAATGTATCGTTCACCAGGATAAACTGGTCGCTACTTCAGCCTTTATTCAGCCGTTGCCAACGGATACCGTGGTGATTGAAAAAGTGCGCTACAGAACGGTAGGCGACATGACCTGTACCGCAGCGGTTCCTTCTGAAGCCGCCACAGTACAGGATATTATTGAAGACATTATTCAGACAAGGATCAGCGAACGCGGGCAAACCCGACTGGACGACCAGCTTTCGGAAGCCGCAATGGAGGACCGTAAAAAACAAGGCTATTTCTAAAATGGTCTTGCAGCTAACGAACTAAAATATAAGCAATAAGGATTTGTAAATCCGCAAAAAAGAAACAGCATGAACACCTTAAAATTTATAACAGCAGGAAATGTAGACGACGGTAAAAGTACTTTGATAGGCCGGTTGCTTTATGATTCCGACAGTATACATACCGACCAGCTGGGAGTATTGCAGCAACAGACAAAACAGGAGGGAGTCACTATCGATTTGTCGTTAATTACCGACGGACTGCGTGCCGAAAGAGAACAGGGAATCACGATAGACGTAGCCTATAAATACTTTTCCACCAGAAAAAGGAAATTCATTATAGCCGATGCGCCCGGCCACGAGCAATATACCCGAAACATGATTACCGGAGCTTCAAACTCCGATTTGATTATTATTCTGGTCGATGCCCGCAAGGGAATTACGACCCAAACCAAACGACATGCCAGTGTGGGATCCTTAATGGGCATTAAAAAAGCTATTATTGCCATCAACAAAATTGACCTGGTGGATTATTCCGAAACGGTTTTTAACACGATTAAAGCCGGTTTCGAAAGCATAAAAGGAAACCTGAACTATGATGAGGTGGCCTATATTCCGGTTAGCGCTTTGGTTGGGGATAATATCGTCGCAAAATCGGAGAAAACCCCATGGTTTGAAGGCGATACTTTATTGAGTACGCTGGAGCATATCGAAATACCGTCCAAAGAAAATTTAGCGACCCGTTTTCAGGTACAATGGGTTATTCGTCCCAAAGACGAAGAAAATCATGACTACAGAGGATACGCCGGGCAGATATTAAGCGGAAGCTACACAACCGGAGATACGGTAAAAGTACTGCCATCCGGAATTGAAACGACTATCGTAAAGATTGAAAAACACCAGCAAAGCATTGACAGCGCTAAGGCGGGTGACAATGTGGTTTTGCACCTGGCAGACAATATAGACATCAGCCGCGGGGACAGTATTGTCAAAACAACCGAATTGCCAACAACTTCCAACGAACTTAAAACCTGGGTATGCTGGCTGGATAATACGCCGCTGCAAATTGGAAAAACCTATCTGCTGCAGCATCGTTTCAGAACCGTTCGGGTAAAAATTCAGGCTGTAGACCGGAAATGGAATGTTAACGAATGGCAGTTTAACGACACAGCAGAAGTGAAACTTAACGATATCGGGCAAATTTCATTACGGGCAAACCAACCGTTATTCTTCGATGCTTTTGAAGAAAATTCCAAAAGCGGTAATGCCATTTTAGTTGATGAAACCACTTTTAATACAGTGGGCGCCCTGATGTTTTTAGCATAAAGTATGGCACATCCGATTTACAATAAGAACAGGCAGAAAATCCGGAAGTTACCGGATAAAGCCGAAACGGAAGCCTGGGTGGAACACATCTTCCAATGGCTGTTTTCGATAGGAGAAGACTATTCCGATGCCGATTTTTTTACCGCCCGCGAAGCAGTGTTAAAAACGGAACTGGAAAAAATATTGAACAGCGTTTTGACGGATCATGAAACAAAAACAGTCGTAAAAGACTTTTTTAACGCTCTGGAAACAATTCACAGCTGGCTGGAAGCCGATCTGGAAGCTGTTTTCAACTTTGACCCGGCAGCGAAATCCCGTAGTGAAGTATTGGTGGCCTATCCCGGTTTTTTTGCCATTGCCATTTACCGGTTGGCACACCAGCTCTGGAAAAGCAAGGTTCCGGTAGTACCCCGGCTGATCTCGGAATACGTACACAGCAAAACAGGAATTGACATTCATCCCGGAGCGAAAATTGGAGAGCGGTTCTTTATCGACCACGGAACCGGTATTGTTATAGGCGAAACCACGGTAATCGGGAATGATGTGAAGATCTACCAGGGGGTAACACTGGGAGCCTTACATGTCAGTAAGGCTAAAGCCGAAGAAAAAAGGCATCCCACTATTGGCAACAAGGTGATTATTTATGCCAATGCTACCATTTTGGGCGGCAATACCGAAATAGGGAATGATGCCATTATAGGAGGAAATGTCTGGATAACCAATTCCATTCCTAAGCAATCACTGGTATACCATAAAAGTGAAATCGTAATTAAAAACAAAGCACCGTTTCCGGAGCCATTGAATTTTGTCATATAAAACAACAACAAAACAATAAAAATGAAAGCACATAATATTTTAGAAACGATAGGGAATACACCCGTTGTACAACTTCAGAAACTATTTGAAGGGAACAAAAATGTATGGATTAAACTGGAAAAAAACAATCCGGGAAACAGTATCAAAGACCGTATTGCCCTGGCAATGATTGAAGATGCCGAACAGAAAGGGCTGTTAAAACCGGACAGTGTGATTATCGAACCTACTTCCGGAAATACCGGTATCGGACTGGCATTGGTGGGCGCCGTAAAAGGATACCGTGTGATTTTGGTCATGCCGGAATCGATGAGTGTAGAGCGACGAAAACTAATGGAAATCTACGGAGCGGAATTTGAACTCACGCCAAGAGAAAAAGGAATGAAAGGTGCGATTGAAAAAGCGAACGAACTGGTTTCCCAAATTCCGAATGCCTGGTCGCCGCAGCAATTTGACAATCCGGCGAATGTAGCAATCCACGAAAAAACAACTGCTCAGGAAATCATCAGTGATTTTCCGGAAGGAGTGGATTACCTGATAACCGGCGTTGGAACCGGAGGACATATTACCGGGGTTGCGAAAGTTTTAAAGGCAAAATATCCGCATATAAAAGTTATCGCGGTAGAACCGGAATTGTCTCCGGTACTAAGCGGAGGAGTGCCGGGACCGCACCCGTTGCAGGGAATCGGAGCCGGATTTGTACCGGCTGTCTTCCAAAAAGAATTAATAGATGAAGTGATTCAGATCGGTAAGGACGAAGCCTTCGAATATGCCCGTGCCATTGCTAAAAAAGAAGGAATACTGGTAGGGATTTCTACCGGAGCCTCTTTAGCTGCCGTGGCTAAAAAGCTGGATGAAATTCCCGATGGCGCGACCGTACTGACCTTTAATTACGACACCGGGGAACGTTACCTGTCCATCGAAGGATTGTATTAATCCGTAAACAAAAGAAAAACCAATGAGTATAGAAAACAAAGGGAAAGTAATATTGGCCGGAGCCGGTCCGGGCGATCCCGATTTAATAAGCGTAAAAGCACTGAAATATTTACAAACAGCCGATGTCATTCTGACCGACAGATTGGTTTCGCCGCAAATGATAGCCGATAATGCAAAGAAAGCCGCGATAATTATATATGTAGGAAAACAATGTTCGAAAGGAATACACACGCCACAAAGTGACATCAATACATTAATGGTGGAATTTGCGAAGCAAAACAAACTGGTATTGCGACTAAAAGGTGGAGATGCTTCGCTTTTTTCGAATGTTTTGGATGAACTTGAAGTGTTGAAAGCAAATCACATTCCGTATGAGATTGTTCCCGGAATATCGGCTGCTTTTGGTGCTGCTGCCTATACGGGAATCCCTTTAACAGCAAGGGAACACGCCAGAGGAGTACGCTTTTTAACCCTGTTCGACCTGAGTACGGTTACCGCGCTGCAATGGACCGATTGGGCAACGACAGATGATACCCTTGTTTTCTATATGAGTGGACAGCGGTTGCACCAGCTGGCGAACTATTTACTGACAAACAATATTGATGTAAACAAAGGAATAGCTGTTGTCCAGCAGGCGACAACCCCTTTTCAGAAAACCAGGGTTTTTTCCTTTGAAGAACTAAAAACAAAAGAATTGCCGGCATTTGAATATGTCCCTACTTTATTAATAGTAGGAAATGTGGTCAACCTGCACCGTCATTATGCCTGGTTTAAGGAACAATCCAAAGCAAGCTCTTATTTCGATAACCATATAATAAACTTACAACATGCTGGCTGAAAATAAATTAGTAGTATTAAAAGATCTGGTAAAACAGTATTCCCGGGAAGAAATCATCTGGACAAGCGGTTATCTCGCCGGTATTCTAGCGCAGCATGAACCACAGCAGCAACCGGAAATCATAGCGGAAGTTGTGGTCAAACCAACCATTATTTATGGAACGGAAACCGGGAATTCTAAAAAACTGGCATCACAATTACAGGCGGTATTAAAGAAAAACAAGATACAGTCCAAAGTAGTGGATGCCTTTCAGTATCCGGTTGAGAAAATTGAAAAAGAAGACTTTGTGATTGTGATCATGAGTACTCAGGGAGAAGGAGATCCGCCACAGAATGCGATCAAATTTTTTGATAACCTGAGCAATACTGCTGCAAACCTTTCCAAAACCAGATTTGCCGTTTTAGGATTAGGCGATTCTTCTTATCCGTTATTCTGTAAGGCGGGTGAAGTTATAGACGGACAGTTTGAACGCTTGGGAGCACAGCGTGTGATTGCCTTCCGGAAAGCCGATGTGGATTATGCTCCGGTTGCCGAAAGCTGGTTTGCCGAAATCCTGAAAGTGCTTCAGCATACGGGAACAGCAACAGCTTCCGAACCGAAAAAGAGTACCGCCAATGCAGCTTCCCATAAAAAAACGTATGAAGGGATTATAACGCATAAAGTTATTTTAAACGACCGGTATTCAAATAAGGAAACCTATCATATTGAGATTGTATCCGAAGCAGAAATTGCCTATGAACCCGGCGATGCCATAGGGTTTTACCCTAAAAACAACCCGAATGAAATAGCCGCAATAGCCGCTTTGTTTGGAGCTGAACAACAAAGCCGGGAGCTTACTGATAAAAATATCAGGGGATTGTCTAAAAAATCATTGGATGCTATAGGGCGGTTGTTGAATGTGGCTATTACAGAAGATAAAGCCGATTTACTGGATATCCTGGAAAAATATCCTGCTCAGGAAGCGATTTCATGGGATGCTTTGATTGCGCTGCTGCACCCGATAGCTCCGCGTTTGTATTCCATTTCTTCTGCATTGGAAGCCCATGAAGGAGAAGTACACGTTACTGTGAACCGGAATACGTTTACCGTTGACGGAAATCAGAAAACAGGCTTATGTTCCCAGTTTTTAGCCGATTATGAAAAAGACACCCCAATAAGCTTTTACATTCATAAGAACCAGAATTTCAGATTGCCGGAAGAAGACAAGGACATTATTATGATAGGACCGGGAACGGGGATTGCCCCATTCCGAAGCTTTCTGGCACACCGCGATGCTACCGGTGCGGAAGGTAAAAACTGGCTGATTTTCGGAGAACAGCATTTTGTTTCCGATTTCTATTATCAGACGGAAATACAGGAATGGCTGGCTACCGGCGTACTGACAAAACTGGACACGGCTTTTTCCCGGGATCAGAAACATAAGATCTATGTTCAGGACCGGTTAAAGCAGCAGGCAAAAGAATTTTACGAATGGCTGTCCAACGGTGCCTATATATATGTGTGCGGACAAAAAGACCCGATGAGTACCGATGTGGAAAACACCATACTGGAAATTATAGCAACAGCAGAAAACATCAGCATTCCGGAAGCGAAGCATATATTGGAAAACCTGGAAACAGAAGGACGCTATCAGAAAGATGTGTATTAGAACAACGTATAAAATAATAAAATGAGTAACGATAAATTATCCCCGATTGAAGCCATAAAAGTAAAGAGTGACGGACTTCGAGGCACATTAAAAGAGAGTTTAACAGACAACCATACCGGTAATGTCCGTCCGGACGATGAAGCACTGGTGAAATTCCACGGAATGTATGTTCAGGATGACCGGGACAGAAGAGCGGAAAGAGCAGCGAAAAAACTGGATAAGCTGTATTCTTTTATGATCCGGCTACGTATTCCGGGAGGTGTGATCACTGCCGACCAATGGCTGGCTACCCATGAAATTTCGGAAGAATACGGAACCGGAACTTTAAAAATTACAACCCGGCAGACCATTCAGCTGCACGGATTGCTAAAACACCAGTTACAGTCTACTATCCAGGGATTCCTGCTGGCAAAACTGGATTCCATTGCTGCCTGTGGCGATGTAAACCGGAATGTGACTTGTAGCTCACATCCGCAGGTTTCGCCTTTGTTTCAGCAGATATATGATTATGCCGATAAGATCTCGACATTGCTGCTGCCCAAAACACAATCGTATTATGAAGTGTGGATAGACGGTGAAAAGATATACGAACGCTCCAGCGAAGCCGATCCGCTGTATCAGGATCGCTATCTGCCGAGGAAATTCAAGATTGCGATCGCGATTCCGCCATCGAACGATGTGGATGTGTTTTCGAACGATATCGGATTGATTGCCATCATTAAAGACGGTCAGTTAAAAGGATTCAATATTGCCATTGGAGGCGGTTTGGCAACCACACACGGTAACCCGAATACCTATTCGCGCCTGGCAACCATCATTGGATTTACCGATACCGAAGCCAAAACACTGAAAGCCGTTTATGAAGTGTTGACCATTCAGCGGGATTATGGCAACCGCAGCGACCGGAAATTATCCCGTTTAAAATATACGGTCGATAAATTAGGAGTCGATAATTTTAAAAAAGAACTGGAAAAAAGAATCGGATTTGTGCTGCTTCCGGAAGAAAGTTATGCGTTTACGGAAAGAAATGACCGTTACGGATGGCAGGAAAACTATGAGAACAAATGGTTTTATACCTTGTTTGTAGAGCATGGTGTGATAAAGCCGTATCAGAAACAATTTCTGTATGAACTGGCGCAATTGCAAATTTCCGATTTCCGCTTTACCTGTAACCAAAACCTGATTTTGGGAGAGATTTCCGCAGCCAATAAAGAAAAAGTTACGGCACTGATCGCGAAATATAAAATTGAAGAGCAGGATAGTGCGATGCGAAAAAGCTCGATGGCCTGTGTGGCGATGCCTACCTGTCCGTTAGCCTTAGCCGAAGCACAGCGCTACTTACCCGAATTGGTCACTAAAATCGAACCGTTCCTTAAAAAGTATGATCTGGAGCAGGACGAGATCAGTATCCGGATGACAGGATGCCCGAATGGCTGCGGCCGGCCTTATTTGGCCGAAATTGGCTTTGTGGGCACCGGACCGGGGCAATATAATTTAATGCTTGGCGGCGACCGTTTAGGAAACCGCCTGAATCAGGTTTATAAAAAGCAGCTTACAGAAACAGAAATATTGACGGAACTGGATGGTCTTTTTGACCAGTACACAAAAGAGCGTATACAGCATGAAACATTCGGAGATTTTACACACAGGAAATTTTTTGCGGTTCACTAAACGATCCGGTTCGGTCATCGTCCTGTTTGTATCCTGTTCGCTACTGGCTCAAAAATCGGTTACGCATCAGCAATTGCTTTGGTATGGGTATTATAATACTTTAAAGATAAATAAAAACTGGAACGTGTTAAGCGAGGTTCAGGAAAGGCAGTTTTACAATCCCACCGCACAGCATCAGCTGGTTTTCAGGAGTAATGTTCAGCGGAAGCTGATTGATAACTGGAATGCTTCGGCCGGAATGACGCTCTTTTTGCAAAGTCCGCAGGATCCGGAAGCGGAGAGCAGCCTGATCGTTCCCGAATTGCGTCCGGATATTGGTTTTGACAATAAGCAGAAGTTCTCTTTTATGACGATCTCGCACCGCTATAAAGCCGAAGCCCGTTTTTTTCACGATACGGAAAATAATGAACTGAGCGGCGGTTACCGCTTTTCAAATTTCCGGTTCCGCTATCAGCTGGGCTTTGATATTCCGGTTATCCGAAAAAAACACACCAGAGAAGAGATGATAACAGTTAAGGTAAAAGATGAGGTGATGTTTAATGCTGGCAGTACCATTGTAAAGAATGTTTTTGACCAGAACCGGATTTATGCCGCAGTCAATTACCGGCTGAATCCTGCCTTTGCCGTGGAGGTTGGCTATATGAACTGGTACCAGCAGCGCACTTCCGGAACGGAATATTATGACCGTGATATTCTCAGAATATCCTTGTTTCACACGATATCTTTAAAAAATAAATAAACATGGAAAATACATTATTTCCAATATTTTTAAAAACCGATACCTTCCGTTTCCTGATCGTAGGCGGTGGGAAAATTGGTCTGGAAAAAGCAGAAACACTATTAAGGCAGAATCCGCTGGCTGCCATCCGGATTATTGCCCGGGAAATCAGCAATGATTTATGGGAATTGCTAAGAGAATATCCGCATATCGAATGGGAGGAACGTGCTTTTGCCGATGGAGATCTGGCAGCTGCCGATTTCCTGATCATTGCTACGGACAATACCGGATTGAACCGCGAAATCAAGGAACGGGCCAATGAGAAAGGAATCCTGGTAAATGCCGCCGATCAGCCCGATCTGTGCGACTTTTATCTGGGTTCGATAGTGAATAAGGGCCATTTAAAAATTGCAATTTCCACCAATGGAAAGTCACCGGTTTTAGCCCGTCGTTTGCGGGAACATTTTCAGGAAGCCATTCCGGAAAATATTCACGACAGCATTGAAAATCTGAATGCTTTCCGGGCGAGGCACAAAGGAGATATACAAACAAAGCTGGCTTCCCTGAATCAGGCAACGGCATTGCTGGTTAGCCGGGATAACAGTAAAAAAGAAGGGAAGCAGTACAAAGAGCTGACTTTTGAAATAGCAGTTGTTTTTTTGGCTGTTTTCTTTGGATACGGATTGTCCTCGGTAATTTCGGTTCATGACCTGAATGGTTATATCCGGGAAATTCCGCCGGCTTTTTACGGGATGGTATTGGTTGGTTTCTTTGCACAGCTGGTTGATGGTGCTGTCGGACTGGGCTATGGCGTGACCTGTGCGACCAGTATGATGCTGTTTGGAATTAAGCTTCCGGCCATTAGCGGCAGTATTCACACCGCCGAAATGTTTTCCAGCGGAATCAGTGGTTTTTCCCATTATAAATTCGGGAATGTCAACAAAAAACTATTGTTATGGCTGGCTATTCCGGGTGTTGTTGGTGCCGTGAGCGGCGCTTTACTGCTCATTTATCTCGGGAACAAATACGAAACGGTTACTTATGCTATTTTAGCATCCTATACGATGATTATCGGGATACGGCTTATTATTATTGCTTTTCGCAAAAAGATTGTCCGAAAGAAAGTGAAACACACGGGATTATTAGGTTTTTCCGGCGGACTTTTTGATGCATTTGGCGGCGGCGGCTGGGGACCTATTGTGACCTCTACCTTATTGGCAAAAGGACGAAAATCCAGCTATGTGGTAGGTACCGTTAGTCTGGCTGAGTTTTTTGTAACGCTGGCGGCTTCCATTACTTTTTTTGCTTCTTTGGGCGTAAGCCACTGGTATATAGTGATCGGTTTAATTGTGGGCGGTTCCATAGCCGCACCGTTAGCGGCACGATTAGCCGGTAAGTTGCCGCAAAAAACAGCAATACTGGCAGTTGCCTTTTTAGTGATTGTATTCAGTATCCGAATGCTGTTTAAGATTTTTTAAACACAAAATAAATCCAATAAAAAAGAGGCTGTCATCTGACAGCCTCTTTTCTTTTTCATAGCAAAGTTTTGTTCGGATATTAGAACTGTAAGCTTACAGTTAAATCAAACTCATCGTTGATCGCTTTATCTCCGATAGAACTGAAGATAGAACCAGAGTTGTACTCAATTCCGTATTTAGTTCTGTCAATTTTGAAGCTTGTTGTAGCCGTGTTTCCTTTTACAACGATATCAAAAGTTACAGGGTTTGTTTTATCTTTAATTGTTAAATCAGCAGTTACAGTATAAGTATCGTTTCCTTTTTCAGCGATAGTTTTGAAAACCAATTTAGAAGTTGGGAATTTTTCAACACCAAAGAAATCATCTGCTTTTAAGTGACCGTCTAAACCAGCTTTAGATTTTCCGGTTACGTCTGTTGCACTAATGGTAGTCATGTCTACAGTGAAGTTACCACCTTTTAATTTTTTTCCTTTGAAAACTAAAGCGCCTTCTTTTAAGTTGATTGTTCCTTCGTGCTGACCGGTTACTTTTTTACCAACCCAGTTGATAGTACTTTTAGAAGCATCTACTTTTTTTGTTTGAGCTGAAGCTGATAATGTACCTAAAGCTACTACTAATGCTAACGCAATTGATTTTAAATTTTTCATTTGATTTTAAAATGGTTTTAATTAATTGATTATAAATTGATAAATAATTCTTCGTTTGATTTTCTCACTTTTGCATAATGCTGTGTAGCATCTTCTTCATGACGGTATCCTAAAGTTGCAATAAGGGAAGCGTTTAATCCTTTTTCGGTTAGTCCAAGAATTTCGTTCACTTTTGCCGGCTCAAAACCTTCCATTGGCGTTGCATCAATTTTTAAAGAAGCAGCAGCAGTTAAAAGGTTGCCTAAAGCAAGGTAGGTTTGTTTTGAAGTCCAGGTATTTCTGGCTTCTTCTGATAAAGCGGTAAGGGTGGTTTTCATAAAATCACCATAACCCTGAATGCTTTCCATAGGAATGTTTCTTGTCGCTACGATATTATCCATAAAAGCGTCGATTTGCTCGGTACCAAAATTAGTAATGTTTGCAAATACTACTAAATGAGAAGCGTCAACAATTTGTGATTGTCCCCAGGCAGCCGGTTGTATTTTGGCTCTTAATTCCGGATCTTCAACGATAAATATTTTGTATGGCTGTAAACCATAAGACGAAGCACTCAGGCGGATCGCTTCTTTGATTGTTTCTAAATCTTCGTTAGAAATTTTTTTTGCTGCATCAAATTTCTTTGTTGCATAACGCCATTTCAGCGTGTCTATTAAATTACTCATATAAGTATGTTTCAAAAATTAACGGTTCTGTATTTTTCTAATAAATCATTTAATTGTTCCAATTCGTCTGTTGTGAGATTCTCTGAAAAAGCAGCTTCATGCTGTTCCACTTTCGGATCCAGTTCTTCTAGTAAATCCATTCCTTTTGGCGTAATGGTCACTTCCATTTTTCGTCGGTTATCCGGACAAACTTCGCGGGTAACCAGGTCTTTCAGTAATAGTTTGTCAACAAGACGGGTGGTGTTACTGGTTTTCGCAAGCATGCGTTCCTGTATTACACACATATTGGTTGGTTTGGCCTTCTGACCTCTCAAAATTCGCAATACATTATATTGTTCACTTGATAATTCATAAGGTTTTAATACCTCAGCGAATTTCTCTGAAACCAAGTTTTGAGTGTACAAAATATTCAGCACTGTTCTTTTGCCCAGTGATAAAGCTTTTGTAGATTTGATGATGTCTTCGATTTTCATTGCGTTATTAAATTTGTTGGTACAAATGTAGTAATGTTTTTAATTGTATATACAAATGTTTGTTTAATTTTTTGTTAAATTTATTTCGAAGGCTGTTATAATGCTTAATTTTAGTGACCTAAACCAATATTCTAAATGAAAAAAATAATCATTATGCTGGCTGTTTTCAGTTTTATTTCCTGTAAAAAAGAAGTCAAAACAGAAGAAAAAGCAGTCACAGAAACAGCAGCAGCTACGCCAAAACCATTAAAAATATATGAAAAAGACGGGGTTAAAGTAAAATCGTTTGACTTTAACGGACTGGAGCCTTTATTAAAAAAAGATAACGATACTACCTATGTGGTTAACTTTTGGGCAACCTGGTGTGTACCCTGTGTAGCAGAACTGCCGCATTTTGAAAAGCTGAATGCCGATTATAAAGATAAAAAAGTAAAAGTACTGCTGGTAAGCCTTGACATGCCGCAAAAAGTGGAAAGCAACCTTTTGCCTTTTATCAAAAAAAAGAATATGCAATCGGAAATCGTGTACTTAAACGATCCGGATGCGAATGCCTGGATTTCCAAAGTTGATACCGCCTGGTCCGGAGCAATTCCGGCAACAGTGATTTATAAAGGGGACAAACGTAAGTTTTTCGAGCAATCGTTTACGTATGAAGCTTTACAGAAAGAATTACAATCCATCATGAATTAATTAACCAGATTTATACATTTATATGAAAGCAATTAAATTTTTAGGATTAGCACTTGTCATCGGAGTTATGAGTGCATTTACATTAATAAAGCCGGCTGAAGGCTATAAAGTAGGGGATATCGCTACCGATTTCAGCCTGAAAAATGTAGACAACAAGAAAGTCTCGTTAAAAGACTTTTCGGCTGCAAAAGGTTTTATCGTAGTGTTTACGTGTAACCATTGTCCTTATGCACAGGCCTATGAAGACCGGATTGTTGCTCTGGACAAAAAATACAAAAAACTGGGATATCCGGTAATTGCCATCAATCCGAACAACCCTGCAAAACAAAAAGACGACAGTTTCGAATTAATGCAGGTGAGAGCCAAAGAGAAAAACTTCACCTTCCCGTATTTATTGGATGAAGGACAAAAGATCTATCCGCAGTATGGCGCTACCAAAACACCTCATGTTTATATTTTACAAAAAACAAAAGCCGGAAATCAGGTAAAATACATCGGAGCAATTGATGATAATTATGGTGATGAAAAAGCAGTAAAAGTAAAATATGTTGAAAATGCTGTGGATGCGTTACTAAAAAACAAAGAAGTAGCGGTAAAAGAGACCAAAGCGATCGGATGTTCAATAAAAGCGTAATAATAGCTTTGATGATTTAATGTTAAATGTTTTTTCAATACATTTGAACTTTAAACCTCGAACAAACTATATGGACATTACACAAGAAAAATGGTGGTCTGAAGCACAACAGGATGAAAATGCAGTTATCCTGGACGTTCGCACCGTAGATGAATGGAATCAGGGAATTATTCCCGGAGCTGTTAACATCGATATTTACAAAGGACAAGGCTTTATTTATCAGGTTGATGAATTGGATAAATCCAAAAACTATTATATCTACTGCCGCTCGGGCGGACGTAGCAGCCAGGCCTGCAGTTTAATGCAGCAATTGGGTTTTACCAATACGTATAACCTTATTGGCGGTATTATGGACTGGGCCGGACCGGTAGTCATGCCGGAAGAATAACAAAAACAAAAAAGGGACTTTAATATAAAGTCCCTTTTTTTATGTTGCAGCCGCTAATTAAAAATTAGGGCTCAGGTTATATTTCTTGTAGAAGTTGTCCAGTACATCAAGTACCTCATCTTCGTTGTCCACAATCTTGATAAGATCCAAATCGGCCGGATTGGCATTGGCATGTTTTTCAACAATTACATTTTTAATCCATTCAAATAAACCGGACCAGAAATCTTTACCAACCAGGATGATCGGGAACTTTCCGATTTTTTTGGTCTGGATAAGCGTGATCGCTTCAAACAGTTCGTCCAAGGTTCCAAAACCTCCCGGCATTACTACAAATCCCTGTGAGTATTTTACAAACATAACTTTACGTACAAAGAAATAATCAAACTGTAAGTTCTTATCTCTGTCAATATACGGGTTGAAATGTTGTTCAAAAGGCAGTTCAATGTTTAAACCCACAGAAGTTCCGCCGCCAAAATGAGCACCTTTATTTCCGGCTTCCATAATTCCGGGACCACCACCGGTAATAACGCCATATCCGGCTTTACTGATTTTATAGGCGATGCGTTCCGCTAATAGATAATATTTGTCTTCCGGCTTTGTTCGGGCAGAACCAAAAATAGATACACAAGGTCCCATACGACCCATCGCTTCGTATCCGTTTACAAACTCGGACATAATTTTAAAGATTGCCCAAGAGTCATTGGTTCTTATTTCGTTCCAGGTTTTTTGTTTGAATTTATCCTGTATTCTGTCGTCTTCATTTTCAAATTGATCTTTCATCATGTTCTCTTTTATCTTTTAAAAAATTATATAATCGTTTCTATAGTGTGCTAAAATGGCAATCCGATAGCGGTTCAGCTGGTATAACCATTTGAATAAATAATACCCACTATTTATTGGATGTGTCAGTTACTGTAAGTAGAAGTGTTGTTGGTGTTCTATTTCTTAAAACTTTTAACAGCTTTCAGGAATAATATGCTAAAACTATTATCTTTTTGGAATGTAAACAAATTTGGAGCTTGTTTTTTTTACTATAAATTGTAAAAAAAGGATTTTGTTTTGGTAACGGATTGGTATGTAGTTGTTTGAGGCGGTATTCAAACCGGTTAGGAAACGATTGTGTTTTTCGTGTAAAACGGTAAAAACCGGAAAAACTGTTAAATGTTTTATAACAGTTTTTCCGGTTTATGAGGAGCTTTATATGGGACTGGTATTATTCCATTGCATCGGTTACCGACTTGCTGTCGACAAATTGTTCGAATGCAATAACCTTTTTATTGTGGAGCTTCCAGATGTGTGTTACCCGTGCCGTAAAAGGTTTTCCGGTTTTTTTATTCACTCCGGAATAGGTACCGTAAGCGGCAACCTGGTCACCATCGGCAATATAATCCTCAATGGTTAGCTTGTAGTCGATCCATTCGGATGCAAGCCTGTCGAACACATTTTTTTTGACGGCTTCAAAACCGATATAGGTTCCGGCATAGGGAAAACCGGCCGCTTCTGTCCATCGGGCATCCGGAGCCAAGGCTAAGGCCGTATTTTTTCCGTTTTGTTCCGAACTTCCGCCTTCATAGGTGCTTTTTATTATTTCGAGATTTGTCATCGTATTGTGATTTTGGCAACCGGCCGTCAGTAAAAGAAGTATCAGACCGGTTTTAAAAGGGAATAACATTACTTAATAAATTCAAATTTTCCGTCCACGAAAAGGGAAGAACGTCCGGCTTTGTCACTTTTCGGATCATGGAATGACCAGAATGCCTTTACGGTTCCGTTTTGTGTATCAATAAGCTGGCTAACCGTAAAACCGTCTTTTTCAATCCAGTTCAGGAAGTGAAGGTTGTCGGTTAATTTCTGATAATGCATTTTTTCATCGCCTTCGGCTGTTTTCCCGGCTGTATCGGTCGTTTTCCAATGCAGTATCGAATCGTTTTCATAGTATACTTCGGCAGTCATTTCCGGGAAGGTAATTTTTCCTTTATGACCGATCAATGTATAATCTGCCGTTGGAATGACTGTTGTTACAGGTTCTGCCTTTTTAGTACAGGAGCAAAGCAGCAGTGTAGCGCATATAAACAGAATTAGTTTTTTCATACGATTAGCTTTAAAATTCAGGATTACCATTTCATTTCGCCTTTGTTCACTTTGGCACCAATTTGAAGGGCAATGTCAAAAGTAGCCTCAGGATAGTGTTTTTTCATGGCACTAATCAGTTCTTCCGATGATTTTGTTTGGGCAACTTCTGCTTCATAGGTTTTTAAATAGGCAATGTCATATTCTACAGAGGCTACCGAAAAAGCCGCTCCGTTTTTTGCATGGGCAGGAATCACAATTGCCGGATGAAGGGCTTCTATTTTTTTCAGAACGGAGATCCAGTTGGCACGGGCTTCTTTGGTTTGTGAATCAGCTGTCCATAGGTGAAAAGTGTTTCCAAACACATTGATTCCGCCCACAACGGCTTTAACAGAAGGAATCCAGACAAAAGTACGTTCCGGAAATGCTTCCAATCCGTATATTTCCAGTTGGTGGCCTTCCAGGGTAATGCTGTTACCTTTTAAAACCTGTGGCAGTACTATATTTGAAGTTAAAGCCGCTCCCAATCGTTCGCCCCAGACATCCAGTTTTTTCTGCGCTGTTTTTTGGATATGCTCAACAGTAAGCGGTGTGGCGTAAACGGTTACTTCCGGGAAGTATTTTTTGAAAACTTCCAATCCGAAATAAAAGTCCGGATCGCCGTGGCTAACATAAATAGTGGTTAGTTTTTTGCCACTGGCTTTTATCTCTTTGGCAACGATTTCTGCATCGGCAAGTGTGAATTGGGCATCAATTAAAACCGCATCGGTTTTACCGCTTATAATTACAGAGGCTACTCCAAAACTATTTTCGGAGGCATTGTACACTTTAAATTGTAACGTTTTGGCGTCAATAGTTTTAACGCTTTGTGCTTGTGTTTCCATAATATTGAAAATATTGGTTATTAAAAATAAGAATGTAAAGAGGTGTTTTGAGTTCATGTATTGGTCCTTAAAAATTACAATACAAAGCTACATTCATCCTATAACCAAAAAATTGAACAAGTTCAATAAATGAAAATACAGTATTATAATTTTGAAATCTTCTTTCGGATTTTACTGAGGAACTCATGCGAGATCCCTAAATAGGCGGCTATTTGCAAGTTAGATAATCGTTGGGCTAAGTGCGGGTATTTTTCTATAAAATCCAGATAACGTTCATCGGCGGTTTTACTCAGGTTACTGATCATTCTGCGCTGTAATGCCACATGTGTTTTCTGTGTCATGATCCGGAACAGTTTTTCCGTTTTCGGAAATTGCTCATATAGCAGTTCTTTCTCTCTTTTTGAAATTAAGAGTACTTCGCTGTCTTCCAGTGCTTCGATAAACAGGGAAGCCGGTTTTTCATTGGTAAAACTGTCAATATCGGTAATCCACCAGCCTTCAATGGCAAAATAAAGAACATGTTCCACACCTTCATTGTTAATATGATATACTCTGAAACAGCCTTTATTGACGAATCCTTCAAATTTGCAGATCTCACCCTGGCGTAACAAAAATTCCTTTTTTGGAATCTTTTTTAAGTTAAACGGTTTACAGAACTGGAACAGTTCCGTATCGGAGATTGTAATATGGCTTTTAATGTTGTTTTTAAGCAGGTCGTACATAGACAGAAAGATTGTATATAAAGTTACAGAAAAATAGCATTGATTATTCCGGTTCTATCATTTTCCAGGTTTCTAATGCCCAATCGATATCTTCAGGTTCATCAAAATACAAGGCAAGCTGTATAACCTGATTATCAATTATAGAAAAACCGTAAACAACGCCATATTCTTTTTCACCGTCTTTTTCGGAAACCAGATAGCCTGTTCTTAAAACACGATTGTCGGAAAACTCAAAAGTTTCCAGTGTCTTATCAAAATTTTGATCTCTATTTGCAATAAGCTGTTTGTGAGTATGGTAAATTTCCTCTTTACTTTTTCCCTTTTCATTCCAAATGGCAAGCCGGACAGATTTGTCACCAGTAGTATAAAATAGGTCGCCGTTATCTTCGATACTGCGCTCAAACAGGTTGTTGATTGTAAGCGTCCATTCATTGGTGAGTTTGTGCATAACGGGATAATCGTCTTCTAACTCAAAATCGGTAACCCTGTACCATTCCGAATCATCATCTGTTCTCTCATAAACAGCACCTATTCCTTTTAATAAAATGGATTGCAGCGAAGGATCGACTTTGAGAATACTGGAAGGATTGTATATTCCTGTATTATTCGGATCGTTTATATAATCGTCTGTTTCAAAACCTGTAAAAATCCTCCAGCCGCTATCTTCCGGCCGGGTTCTTTTTTCCCGGTACATAAACCTTGGTTTTATATTTTGATCGGTAACCATTTTTGAAACCATTAATCCGCCTATAGGAGGGAAGCTGTCAAAGTTTTCTTCTTCCTGCTTTTTTTCAAAAAATTTCATTTGTGAGCGTTTTTTAGGGTTATGTAATTTCTTATTGACGTAAATGTACAAATTTAGCCAGCACTCCATAAAAAAAGCAGCGTATCACGCTGCTTTAAAAATATATAGTACGGTTGTTATAGATGCAATTCCTTTTTAAGGAACTGAGCGGTATAACTCTTTTTGTTTTTAACGACTTCTTCCGGAGTACCTTTAGCGATCAGCTGTCCGCCGCCTTTTCCGCCTTCATAACCGATATCAATAATATAATCGGCCAGTTTGATAACGTCCATATTATGCTCAATAATAAGCACAGTATTGCCTTTATCGACCAGTTTGTTAATAACTTCCATTAAGACCCGGATGTCTTCAAAATGCAAACCTGTAGTGGGTTCATCCAGGATATAAAAAGTATTCCCGGTATCTTTTTTAGACAATTCCGTAGCCAGTTTGATACGTTGTGCTTCCCCACCCGAAAGGGTTGTGCTCTGCTGTCCTAAAGTGATATATCCCAAACCAACATCCTGTATGGTTTTGATCTTACGGTATATTTTCGGAATGTTCTCAAAGAAAGGCACTGCTTCATCAACGGTCATCGCTAATATATCGGAAATAGATTTTCCTTTATAGCGTATTTCAAGCGTTTCCCGATTAAAACGTTTTCCCTGGCAGGTTTCACATTCCACATATACATCCGGAAGGAAACTCATTTCAATAGTTCTCACACCCGATCCTTCACAGGTTTCGCAACGCCCGCCGGACACATTAAAGCTGAAACGTCCCGGTTTGTAACCGCGGATCATTGCTTCCGGTGTTTGGGTAAACAGGGTTCTGATTTCTGAAAAAACATCAGTATAGGTTGCCGGATTCGAACGTGGTGTACGCCCGATCGGACTTTGGTCGATATCGATTACTTTATCAATATGCTCCAAACCTTCAATTTTTTTATACGGCTGTGGTTTTTTAACCGCATTAAAAAAGTGCGCATTCAAAATAGGGTAGAGCGTTTCATTAATCAAGGTCGATTTTCCGCTTCCGGAAACTCCGGTCACGCAGATCATTTTACCCAATGGCAGTTCTATGGAAACATTTTTAAGATTGTTTCCGGTTGCTCCGGTTAATTTTAAAACCTTGCCATTACCTTCACGGCGTACTTTCGGAACGGCAATTTCCATTTCACCATTCATATACATAGCCGTTAGTGTCTTTTCTTTCAGCAATTCCTTTGGCGTACCTTTGCTGATAATTTCACCGCCAAAGCGACCGGCTTTCGGACCGATATCAATCACATAATCGGCACGTTCAATCATATCCTTGTCGTGCTCCACAACAATAACGGAATTTCCGATATCGCGCAATTGCTCCAGCGAACGGATTAAACGCTCATTATCCCTTTGGTGCAGTCCGATACTCGGCTCATCCAGAATATACAGGACACCGACAAGCTGTGAACCAATTTGTGTTGCTAAACGGATACGCTGTGCCTCACCGCCGGAAAGCGATTTGGAACTTCTGTTCAGCGACAGGTAATTTAAACCCACGTCGACTAAAAAGCTCAGACGGGCTTTTATTTCTTTGACAATCTCAACAGCGATTGCTTTTTGTTTTTCGTTCAGGTGAGGAGTCAGGTTTTCAAACCAGTCACTCAACTCGTCTATATCCATTGAAGAAAGTTCCCCAATGTTCTTTTCATTGATTTTAAAATAAAGGGCTTCCTTTTTAAGTCGGGTCCCCTGGCATTCCGGACAATTAACCTCGTCCATGAATTCCTTTGCCCAGCGTTTTATAGAAGCCGAATCGCTTTCGTCAAACTGATTTTTGATAAAATTGGAAATACCTTCAAAGTCAATTTTATAATCTTTGGTGATTCCCATCACTTTGGAAACAACGGAGAACTTTTCGTTTCCGCCGTTTAAAATCATATCCATGGCTTCCTGCGGAATTTTCTCTATCGGGTCGGTTAATTTAAAACCGTATTTTTCACCAATAACTTCCAGCTGTTTGAATATCCAGGAGTTTTTTTGCTCACCTAAAGGGGCAAAACCACCGTTTTTAATGGATAATTTCGGATTCGGGATAATCTTGTTCAGGTTTACCTCATTTACCGTTCCCAAACCGTTACAATGGTCACAGGCTCCTTTTGGAGAGTTGAATGAGAAATTGTTTGGCTCCGGATTCGGGTAGGAGATACCGGAAGTAGGACACATTAAGTTTCGGCTGAAATAGCGTACTTCCTGACTTTCTTGCTCAATAATCATCATGACGTCTTCACCGTGATACATCGCTGTTTTGATGCTTTCGGTTAAACGTTTGTCATTGTCTTCCGTATTTTCAATGGCCATACGGTCAATCACAATTTCAATATCGTGTGTTTTGTAGCGGTCCACTTTCATACCGAACTCCAGGTCGCGGATTTCACCGTCAACACGCACTTTTACAAAACCCTGTTTGGAGATCTGCTCAAACAACTCGCGATAATGTCCTTTACGGGAACGGATAATCGGTGCTAAAATATTGATGCGCTTTCCTTCGAAGTTTTCATGAATAAGCTGTTTGATCTGCTCATCGCTGTAGCTCACCATTTTTTCGCCGGTATTATAACTGTATGCCTCACCGGCACGGGCATAAAGCAGACGAAGAAAATCGTAAATTTCCGTAATTGTCCCTACCGTGGAACGCGGACTTTTACTGGTTGTTTTTTGCTCGATAGCAATTACAGGAGATAAACCGTCGATCTTATCCACATCAGGACGTTCCAGACCACCCAAAAACTGACGGGCATAGGCTGAAAAAGTTTCGATATAACGGCGTTGTCCTTCTGCATAGATCGTATCGAAAGCCAATGACGATTTTCCGGAACCGGAAAGACCGGTAACAACCACCAGTTTTTCACGGGGAATAATAACATCTATATTCTTTAAATTATGCGCTCTGGCGCCTAATACTTCAATGGTTTCTTCTGTGTTCAGCATATAAAAGTTGTGCAAAACGCAAAGGTACTGTTTTGAAATTTAATTTGATACGGAGAGTAAGAAGAAATTTTGTTTAAAAAGTTAATAAATAGCATTGCTAATCATGACCCGTACAGCCAATGTATTGCTGTGATCTGCATGACATCGGTATTACATCCGAATAGGTTTACAAAAAGTATTTATTATTGCTTTAAAGCACTTGGAACCACGCCGTATTTCTTTTTAAATGCCGTGGTAAAATGGGTTGCATTTTTATAACCGATAAATTCCGCTACCTGGGTTACCGTCGTATTTTTTTCGGCCAGCATTTTCTGTGCCTTTTCCATTTTCAGGTCATTCAGATAACCGAAAACAGTAGTCCCGAAAAGGATTTTAAAACCTTTTTTCAGCGTAAATTCATTGGTTCCGACTTTATAAGCCAGTTCCGATAAGGTAAAAGGATAATGCATGTCGGCAAGCAGTAAATCCCGCACCTGGTACATCTTATTCACATCGGCTTCCTTTAACGAACATTGGAGCGGGCAATTTTTGCAGCTCATCTGCTCTAACTGCGATAATAGCAGCTGTACGATCTGCGATTCGATATACAGCCGTTTGTAGATTCCTTTTCGCTTACAGCCGGTAATATTCTCAATTATGGCAATAATCTCCGGCGTGATGGTTAAATTCTTTTTGGCCAGCGTACAATTGTGCTTTTGCTTGATGGAAGTCAGGAACTGTTTGATATGCGGTTCCTCTTCACAAACATATTTTTTAAAAAAATCAGGATGGATGTGTACTTCAAAAAGCTTGAAATGATCGGGAGTATACCAGTTCCATTTGCTCTTTTCCTTATTGCAGTAAATCAGATTGTGCTGTAAGGTTTCAAACCGGTGCAGCGAACCTTCCGCTTCCTTTACCTGACTCTGCCCGTAAAGCAGGAAATGCATCTTAATGGTATCGGTATCGTTTTCAAAATGTACCCTGGAAACATCATTAAAACGGAAATTGGCATAGCTCACATAAATATTCTTAAAAAAGAAATCTTTGAATTCTCCTTCACACTTCGATTTGTCCAATGCCAGCGGATGCGAATAGTAGTCGGTTTTATTGTCCCGGCTGATAGTTGGGGAGTATTTCTTTCTAAAAACTTCATTTCCATACTCAACTGTAATATGCATAGCAATTATTCCGTTTGGCGTTATAATTATTCCTTTTTACGTCCGTTTTGTGATTTTCAGGTTGGTAATTTTGTACAAAAATAATCCTATTTAGAATAAATACAAATAATACAATCTTTAAATTAAAGAAAAATTACCATGAACAAAAACGAATTGGCAATCGTAATAATTGCTATGATTTTGGGAGGACAAACCCTGAAAGCACAAACGGCTCAAGACTCCTTAAAATCGAAATCGCTGGACGAAGTTATAGTGGTTTCTTCGCGTGCTCCAAAACAGATCAGTGATATTCCGGGAACGGTCTGGATCATCGATCAGAAACAGATTCAGCAGCAAATTAAAGGCGGTGCCGGAATAAAAGAAGTTTTAGGAGCGTTGATTCCAAGCTTAGACATCGGTAACCAGGGCAGAACCAATTATGCCCAGAATATGAGAGGCAGAAACGTATTGGTCATGCTAAACGGTGTTTCGTTAAACAGTGCGAGAGCCGTGAGCCGTCAGTTTGATGCGATTGATCCTTTTAATATTGAAAGAATTGAAGTGCTTTCCGGAGCAAGTGCCGTTTATGGAGGGGATGCGACGGGTGGTGTCATTAATATCATAACGAAAAAAGCAGCTTCAAACAAACTGGGATTTGAAACCAGTCTGGGAGCCAAAAGCGGATTGCGCAATAAAAATGATCACGATACCAGGATAGCACAGGCTATTGAAGGCGGAAATAAATTCATGAAATTCCGTTTGGGTGCGGCATATACCCAGAATGCCGGTGCTTTTGATGCGAATGGCAATCAGGTCATTACCGATGTAAAGCAGTCGGATTTTCAATACAACCGTTCTGTAGATGTATTGGGAAGCCTTGATTTTAAATTAGCCGGTAACCAGGATTTAAGTTTTGATTTTCAGCATTATGTATCAAAAGTAAGAAACGATAAATGGCTGTCATTCGGAACCGATTATTCCGGAATTACCACCAACAATCCGGATCTGATCCGGGTATTGGGAGGAGCCCATTCGGATATTGTTCCAAGCACCACCCGACGCATGCTAAACCTGCAATACAGCTTACGCAACATTTTGGGCGGACAGAACTTATTGTTTCAGGCTTTTGCAAGAACGGAAAATATCGATTTCGGAGCTTCATTTGCAGAAGTACCCAAAGCTCCAACCGGAATTACGATCCCGAGATTCTTATCCTCAGCAAGAGGAAATACGGATGTTTACGGTTTAAAAGCGGTGCTGTATAAAAAATGGGACAAGCTTTCGGTGACTTACGGAATGGATGCCGACAGGGATAAATTTGATGGGGACCAGTCCATTTTTAACCCGGAAACCAGCAGTGCCAGTGGCGGTTTAATCAACAGGACCGATGCCATGGTAGGAAGATATCCCGATACGCAGATTACCGGTATTTCTGGCTTTGCCCAGGCCGACTGGAATGTTTTGGGTAAACTCACCCTTTCCGGAGGTATCCGTCAGCAGCATACTAACGTAAAAGTTGATGATTTTGTAGGCTTCAAAGAACAGATTTACATGCATTTTGGCTATGGTGCTTCGGCAGATATGGTAAAAGGAGGGAAGAACGACTACAACGTAACGCTGGTTAACGGTAGCGCCCTTTATAAATTCAATGAAAAACAACAGGCATGGTTTACCTTTTCGCAGGGATTTGCGGTACCGGATGCTGCTAAATCATACGGATTTGGTAAATACGAACTTGTCAATAACCACTGGAACCTGTTAAACAGTATTGCTGTAAGTGAAAAACCGCTTAGCGGAGTGAAAACAAACCAGTTCGAAGTGGGATGGAGACATCATTCAGCGTATGGTTTTTATGCGCAGGGATCTTTATTTTATGCCTTATCCAATAAAACCTTGAAAATTGATAACACGGCATTTACCATTTCTTTATTAGACCAGAAATTGCGAAACTATGGTTTTGAAGGAGCATTGGGCTACCGTTTTGAAAGAGGATTGGAAGCAGGAGGAAACATTTTATTAATGGCTTCCGAAACAGAAACGGCAAACGACGGTTGGCAAAACCAGTCGGTTTATACCACCAACCCTTCAAAATTCATGGCATTTACAGGATGGAACGATAAAGCTTTCTCACTGCGTTTACAGGCACAGCACTCAATGAACTATACCGATTTGACGGGCGCAAAGATCACAGGATTCACGTTATTTGACCTGATTGGTGATGTGAAATTCCTGAAAGGTACTGTGAACTTTGGTGTTCAGAACCTTTTAAACAGAGACTACGTAACGATTTGGGGGCAGCGTTCGGTATTTTTCTACCAGACACCTCAAAAAGCCTTTGGGTACCTGGGAAGAGGACGAACATTCTCTCTTGGTTATACCATTAAATTTTAAAAATAATAAGCACAGTCGGATATCATGTCCGACTGTCTTGTATTAACTATAACACAACTACAACTATGAACCCTTTATCTAACCTACAAACGCCTACTCAGCAGCAAACTGCATTTTACAGCAAAAGTTTGTTTTGTGCCACCAACACAAAAGAGTATCAGCAAGCAATGGATATGGCACGTGACTGTGTCGTAGCCTTTCTGGAAGAAAACAAAAAACCGTTTAGCGGTATTGCTCCTGAAACATTAAAAAAACAATTCGAATCGCTAAACCTGAATATTCCGTTAGCCGGATATGAAAAAGTCTTTCAGGAAGCAAAAGAACTGTACACCCAACATGCAATTGCGTTTCATCAGCCCGGGTATGTAGCCCATTTAAATTGCCCGGTTGTTATTCCGGCTATTGCCGCAGAAGTACTGATCAGTGCGATTAACTCTTCCCTTGACACCTGGGATCAGAGTGCCGGAGGAACACTTATCGAACAAAAACTGATTCGCTGGACCTGCGACGAAATCGGATTTGGCAGCAAAGCCGATGGTGTTTTTACAAGCGGCGGCTCGCAGAGTAATTTAATGGGCTTGCTGCTGGCAAGAGACCATTATGCCGTGGAATACCTGAATCACAATATTAAAAAAGAAGGATTGCCTGCGGAAGCGTCCCGTTTTAGAATTTTTGTTTCGGAAGCAGCCCATTTCAGCCTGCAAAAAAGTGCCGCAATACTGGGGTTAGGCGAACAGGCTGTCGTAAAAGTAAAAACCGATCGCTCTTTCCGTATGAATACCGTTTTACTGGAAGATGCCATAAAAAGAGAAATTGGCAACGGAAACATACCCATTGCGATTGTTGCTACGGCAGGAACCACCGATTTTGGAAATGTCGATCCGTTAACGGCTGTGGCAAACCTGGCGGCAAAATACAGATTATGGCTTCATGTGGATGCCGCTTACGGCTGCGGTGCCCTGCTGACCGAAAAATACAGGTACCTGATTGACGGAATTGAAAAAGCCAATTCGGTTACTGTCGATTATCATAAAGCCTTTTTCCAGCCGGTAAGCAGCAGTGCTTTCCTGGTGAACGACAAACGCTATTTCGGTCTGGTAACCCATTATGCCGATTACCTGAATCCGAAGGATCACGATGATAATGGTATACCGAATCAGGTGAACAAATCCATACAGACCACACGCCGTTTTGATGCCCTGAAATTGTGGTTTACGCTGCGGATAATGGGGAAAGAAGGCCTGGGGAATTATATCGAACGCATAATAGAAACAACCAAAGAAGCGGTAAAAGTAATTGAAAACGACAGCCATTTCGAACTGCTCAATCATTCCGATCTGTCTGCACTGGTATTCCGGTATTCCGCCTGCCCTTTCAAATCGTTTGATCTCAATAACATCAACCTGCACATTAAAGCCCAGCTTTATAAGAACGGATTCGGACTCGTTGCCGGAACAAAAGTGAACGGACAGTTTTACCTCAAATTCACAATACTAAATCCACTAACGACAACAACGGATATACAGGACATTTTAAATTTAATTAAACAACACGGAAATGAGTACATCGATTTTAACTAGCAAGACATCACAAGCGGCAATTGAGGTTAACTACACGGCGTTATTGAATTGCTATTTCAGAGAATTCGGCAATTGGAGCCGTTACCTGGGAATCCCGAAATATGATGAAGCCATAGGGAAACAATTTACGGCAACCGGCCATAAACTGCACATTCGGATTGATTTTTCCGATATCGGTTATGATGTTTATGTACCCATCCAGTATTTTTCAGAAAGCGGAAGGCACTTGTTTCATTTCCCGGTAATAAAAAGAGAACTGGCAACCGATACAATCACAGCAATAGACCCGGTTGACTTTATGCAGCTTACGGTAGCCTATGCACAAACCATTTACCCGAATATTGATGCCACTACCGTATTAAAACGCCTGGAAAACAGTATTGAAAACCTGGAAAAATACCTCGACTATTTCGAAGCAAATAATAAAGTGGTAAACGATCCGGTGATGTCTTTTATTGATGCCGAGCAATCTTTGATCCTGGGACATATTGTACATCCGGTTCCCAAATCGAAACAGGGATTCAACGAAGAAGATTTATTAAAATATTCTCCGGAAACGGAAGGGAAATTCCAGCTGCATTACTTTTTAATTGATGCCGTAAACATCAAAGAGAAAAATGCAGACGGCGAATTGGTCACGGCAGAACTAAAAGAAAAATTATTACAGCAGGCCACCGCTGACGATATGGACCTGCTGCACTTAATCAACCAGTATCCGGAATACTGTATCGTGCCGATGCATCCCTGGGAAGCGGAATATTTGCTGCAGCAAGCGGAGGTTAAACAAATGATTCAGGAAGAAAAACTGTTCAGCCTCGGACTGTATGGCGATTATTATACGGCAACCTCATCGGTGAGAACCGTTTATAATGAAGACAGCAAATGGATGTTTAAATTCTCATTACACGTTAAAATCACCAATTCGGAACGCATCAACCTGTATCCGGAGCTGCATAGAGGGTATGACATCAGCCGTTTACTAAAAACCGATTGGGGAATCAACCTGCAGCAGGACTTTCCGGAAATTGACTTTATCGTTGATCCTGCCTTTATAGCCGTTTCGTTTAATGGTAAAATAATCAACGGATTCAATATCAGTATCCGGAGAAACCCTTTTCAGGGAGAAAATAAAAACAAAAATGTAACCCTGCTGGCGGCTTTGTGCCAGGACGGGATTTTAGGGCAGCCGTCGCGATTAAGCAATATTATAGTTGATGCTTCGGTTAAACTCAACAAAAGCATCAAGCAAACGGCACACGACTGGTTCAAACAATACTTGCACATTTGCGTCCGCCCGATTGTGGGCATATTAAACCAATACGGTCTTGCCTGCGAATTCCATCAGCAAAATGTAATGGTGGAACTGGATAAGAACGGTTTTCCGGCTAAAATTTATTTCAGGGACAATCAGGGATTCTTTTTTAGAGAAGGAAGGAAAGACAGTGTTGCTAAAGAACTTCCGGGAATTGCCGAAGAAAGCCAGTCCATTATTGATGAGGTATCGTTAGCCCCGAAATATACCTATTATCTGGTGACCAATAACATCATGGGCGTCATCAATGCCTTTGGAACTAACGGATTAATCGAAGAGCGAAAACTGATTAACCTGGTATACAAAGAATTTAAAAATGTAGAGCAGGAAGACGAAACCGGACTGGTAGCATATATCCTCAACAGCCGCGACTGGTACACAAAAGCCAACCTGATTACCAGCCTGCAGAATATTAATGAGGCCGATGAATCATTGGAATATCCTGCGGTATTTCTGGATTGTCCGAACCCGTTAAACAAATTCTTTTTCTGTGAAAATCTGATAAAACCGGACACCAGGCAAACGGTTTATTCCCGTCACTTTGAAGAAGAAAATATAACAATTAATATCCGTCCTTTCGATTTCGACCGCGATTTTGAAATGATACACGAATGGTTTAACCGCGAACATGCCAAACCGATCTGGAAAATGGACGGGCCAAAAAGAAACCTGGAATTATGGTTCCGGACGATTCTTCCAGGTGATGAAACCCACAGTTTTATAGGGGAAGTGAATGGCGAACCTAACTTTTGCTTTGAGCCTTACTGGCCGATGCGTGACCTTGTGGGAGCCTATTACGATTCCCAGGTAACCGATTACGGAACACACTTTTTTGTAGCGCCTACAGCGAAAGAGAAAAAGTTCTCTTTCCAGTCTTTTCAGGTTGCTCTGGACTGGATTTTTGCACAGCCCGAAGTAGGAAAATGCATTGGTGAAGCCTCCGTTGATGCCATTGCAATGGATAAACTAATTGCAAAACTTGGATATAAAAGAGAAGAAGTGATTTTAATGCCGCATAAAACGGCACAATTAACTTTTTGCACCAGAGCGTCCTACTGGGAAAAATGCCCGCAATCTAAAAACATTCAAATAAAATTATAAAACGATTAAAATTGGGAAATCAAAATATATATGATGTAATCGGGATTGGAATCGGTCCTTTTAATCTTGGTCTGGCAGCACTTTTAGAACCGGTAGAAGAAGTTTCGGCTTTGTTTCTGGATCAGTCGGAAAGTTTCGACTGGCATCCGGGATTAATGCTCGATAATGCTACATTACAGGTGCCTTTTATGGCCGATCTGGTAACGATGGCCGATCCTAAAAGCCGTTTCACCTTTCTGAATTTTTTAAAGGAAACAAACCGGCTCTATAAATTTTTTATCAGGGAAGACTTCTTTATCCTGAGAAAAGAATACAATGTTTACTGTCAATGGGTAGCCAATCAACTACCAAACTGCCAGTTTGGAAAAAAGGTGGAAAGCATCACGTTCAACAAAGAAAAGGAACTCTACCAGATAGAAGTACTGGACAAGCTGACGCGTAAAAAGGAAAGCTACCGGTCCCGGAAACTCGTTTTGGGAACCGGAACACAGCCTTATTTACCGGAATTTATGAAAGGAAAACAATTTCCGAATGTGATTCATACTTCCGAATACCTGAACAATAAACCGGAAATATTAAACAGTAAATCCATAGCAATCATTGGTTCAGGGCAAAGTGCGGCAGAGATTTTCCAGGATTTGTTGCCCGAAACGCAAAACGGATTGTATATGAGTTGGTTTACGCGTCCGGATCGCTTTTTTCCAATGGAATATTCCAAACTGACTTTAGAACTGACATCGCCGGAGTATGTGGATTACTTCTACGGCATGTCCATGGAAAAAAGAAAAAACCTGCTGGCAAAACAACCGCCTTTATACAAAGGCATCAACTTCGATCTGATCAACGCTATTTTCGATACGCTATATGAAATGAGTGTTGATGATGCTCCTCTAAACGTCGAATTACGACCGAACTGCCAGCTGGACACTATTCAGGAACTGGATGATAAATCGTCGTATTCGCTGGAATTTACGCATGTGCAGCAAGAACAGTCGTTTACCCATATTTCCGATTTTGTAATCCTGGCTACCGGATACAAATACAAAGCACCGGAATTTCTGGAAGGAATTGACCACCTGATTAAAAGAATCGAAAACGGACAATACGATGTGAGCCGAAACTATACTATCGATACCAAAGACGAAAGCATTTTTGTACAGAATGCCGAATTGCATACGCATGGATTTGTCACGCCCGATTTAGGAATGGGGGCTTACCGGAATGCGATTATCATCAAGGCACTTACCGGTAAAGAAATATATAAAGTTGAGAAGCGGATCGCTTTTCAGCAGTTTGATCTCTAATCCTGGAAAATATGAAAGACCAAAAAGAGTTTATTCTTAATGGCGATTTAAAAAAAGTAATGTGGGAAACCTCATGGCCGGCTGTTGTTGCCATTGTTTTATACGGTGTCAATAACTTCCTGGATGCTATTTTTGTAGGACATCTGGTAAGTACCGAGGCATTGGCAGCCGTTGGTATGGCCTATCCGCTCTCGCAAATCGTGTTGGGATTCGGCAGGCTTATCGGAGTGGGTGCCAGTGCGGCTTTAAGCATGTGGCTTGGCGCCGGTGAAAAAGAAAAACTCTATAAACTGTTCGGCAGTTTCAACATGCTTTGTTTGGGGTTTTCATTGCTGTTTATGATTCCGGCCTATGTTTTTGCCAACGAATTGCTGGCATTAATGGGAGCTTCCGGTACTATTAAAATAATGGCAGTGGACTATTTCAGGACCACCCTTATCGGTACGCTGTTCTGGGTTCACGGATTAGCTGTAAACATGCTGGTAAGAGGCGAAGGGAAGATGAAAACCGCCGCCGGAATGATCGCGATCGGATTACTGATCGATATCGCCTTAAAACCGGTTTTCATTGAAGTGTTGGGTATGGGCGTGTCCGGGGCAGCCTGGGCAACAAATGTGGGAATGATTGTCTATTCATTACTGGGATTATATTATTTCTATAGCGGTAAAAATTCCTTTACAACCAATTGGAAATCGCTCACGTATGATGCGGCAATCGGCAAAAAAATAATGAAACTCGGATTCCCGGAAATGATTCTATCCGTGATGGGGGTATTGCAGAGTATGGTTATTTTTAATGCTTTGGCCGATTATGGAACGGCAAGCGACATTTCGTTCTACACAGTTGTCAACCGGTTTTTCCTATTTTTACTGACGCCGTTATTTGGATTAATGAGAGGCCTGCAGCCGGTTGTGGGAATGAATCACGGAGCAGGACAGCACCAGAGAGCCAAACGTTCCTTAGTATTGTACACACTGGCTGGAGCGGCAATTTTAGTACCGTTTTTTATCGTTTCGATTGTCTATCCTCAGGCTGTACTGGAATTGATGCTTCCAAACACGGTAATTACTACCGAGCAGCTGTTTCATTTCAGGATATATTTGTCAACCTTACCGCTGTTACCGGTTACCGTTTTGGCATTGTCCTATTTTCCGGCGGTTAACAATAGTAAAAAAGCAAGTATGCTGGCACTTTTACGACAGGTGTTTTTATACATTCCGTTGATGATCCTGCTGCCGATGTATTTTGGGGTAGCCAGTATTTATTGGGGAAGTGCGGCAATTGAAATAACCGTTGTACTGATTACGGCCTACTTTATCAGATTGGATTTCAAGGCAGGAAAAGAACCGGTAGTTAGCTGATTGGTTTTGTTTTGTTTTGTTGCTATAAAAAAGCGCTGATGGCTTATGCTGTCAGCGCTTTCTTTGCCTGTTCTCAATATAATCCTCAATAGCTTTTTTGGTCGTTAACCAGTTACGGCCTTCCTTATAAGCATCAATTTTTCCCTGACGGGCTAACAGGCTGATATATTCCTGGCCATAAGGAACACCGGGTTCCTGAACCAGATTTGTGATTTCCTGAAAATCATAATCGTTGTCCGGCAGCGAACCGATATAAATATTTAAAGTTCTTTCCACAGCCTGGCACATCAGTAAAATCAGCTTTTTATAATTGCCATTATTGGCCTGATTGAGTGCTTCATAATATTTTTTTCGGTCGTTTTTCAGAATGATGGCAGGAGGAAAGCCCTTTCGCATCAGTAATAAATTCATTACCAGGCGCACTGTTCTTCCGTTGCCGTCAAAAAAAGGATGTATCCAGACAAATTTATGATGAAAAATAGCCGCCAGCTCAATATCGTTGAGGCCTAACGGATTTTGTATCACAAATGTTATCAGTTCTTCCAGTAAATCGGAAACTTTGTTTGCATTTGGCGGAACAAAATTTGCCCCGGAAATGCGGACACCGCCATTTCGTAACCGGCCGGCATATTCATCTTCAATGGAGCGCATGACCAGCTGATGAAGTGACAGTATATCTTTACTGCTGATTGTATAATCGTTTTTGGCAATGTCATAAAGATAATGAATGGCATTCTCATGGTTTTTGGCTTCAAAATGTTCCCGGAGTGATTTTCCCTTAATGGTGATTCCTTCCTGAAGTACCATTTGTGTTTCCCGCAGGCTTAGCGTATTGCCTTCAATACTATTGGAGTTATAGATCCATTCGATGGATAAGGCTTCCTTGATTTTTTTCAAAGCAATTTCAGGCAATGGTCTGCTGTTTTTCAGAATTGCTTTTTTTTCATACAATCTATCGAAAGTAGCTTGAAATTCAGGCTTATATGTCACATCAATTTTCCACATACCACAAATATACAAAAATCGGATGGTAAAAAAATACACCCTATCCGATAATAAGCTATTCTATCCGCATGTCTTTTAGTTTTTCTCTGTAGCTTTCGAGTACTTCAATTTTGGAGAGATAACCCAGATATTTTTTGTCTTTCAGTACCAAAAGTATATCGGTATGGTTACTGTCAAATTTATCCATTACGGTTTCCATGATTTCATCATAGCAGATGATTGCTTCCGTTTTCAGGATAACATCGCTTAAAGCGGTATATTTTATCTGGAAAGGTTTGAAGACAATGTTTCTGATTTTATCAAAATCCACAATACCAAGCAATTCCTCGTTTTCATTCAGGACCGGGAAGATCGTTTGTTTGGTGGTGGAAAGCAGTTCGATAACATCTTCCAGTTTGGCATGCGTGGTGATGGTTCTGAAATCATTCCGGATGTGTTTGGACAATTCTATAGAGGAAAGAATATTTTTGTCTTTATCACTTGTAAAAACCTGCCCTTTGTCGGCAAGATTTTTAATATCCATCGAGTGGATTTCCATTTTTTTGGTAATCGCAAAGCTAATGGACGAAACAATCAGCAAAGGAACCATTAAGGCATAACCGCCGGTAATTTCCGCAATAAGGAAAATAGCGGTTAACGGCGCATGAAACAAGCCGCTCAATACACCGGCCATACCAACAATTGTAAAATTGCTGATGGGCAGATTATGGGATAAACCGATAAGGTTAAACAATTTTGCAACGAAAAAACCCAGATAGGAACCAACAAATAAGGAAGGCGCAAAATTACCGCCATTACCGCCGCTTCCAAGCGTTAATCCCGTAGCAAAAACCTTAATCATCATGGTTGCACCAACAAAAAGTACCAAAACCCATTCGTTATCCTTAAACGGATTCAGGAGGGTATTTTCGAGTAATTTCTCCGGATTCCCGTTGGAAAGTGCTTTAATACTTTCATATCCTTCCCCGAATAGTGTCGGGAAAAAGAAGATCAGTATTGCCAATGCCGAAGCACCAACGATCGCTTTTTTATAGGTTTTGTTTTTATACCGGTCAAAAAAGTGTTCCACTTTCCGGAACGTACGGGCATGGTAAACCGAAACGAGTCCTGCAAAAATACCGATGATAATATAGTAAGGGATATTGTGATAATCAAAGCTAAGCTGTTGGTGAAACGACAGCAGAATATCCTCTTTTAAAAGCACATTGGTCACCAAAGCACCCGTTGCGGCAGAAATCATGATCGGGATAAAAGCCGTCACACTCATGTCGGCTAAAATCACCTCGATGGCAAACAAAACGCCGGCTATAGGAGCGTTAAAAGCCGCAGCAATACCGGCGGCAACACCACAGGCAAGCAATAACGTCCGGTCTTTATAGCTCAGGCGGTATTTCTGGGCATAATTGGAACCAAAAGCCGCTCCGGTAATCGTAATCGGGGATTCCAGTCCTGCAGAACCACCCATACCTACCGTAAGGGAACTTGTAATGATCTGGGCATACATTTGCTTGCGGGGCATGATTCCCGACTTTTTTGCCACAGCAATCATGATTTGTGAAGTCCCTTTTTCGATACTGCCGTCAAGGAATTTTTTAATAACAAATGCCGTCAGTAAAATCCCGGCAATGGGAAGGATACTGTTACTATACGGTAAATGTAAAATTCCGTCAATATAATTGGCAAAACGAAAAACGGAATGCGAAAAGGTCTTTAAAACAATTACCGCTAATGCCGATGAAATACCCACTAAAACACAGGATAAATAAATAAACTGACGGTTGTTTAAGATGGATTTTAAAAAGAACAAAGTGGCTTCTAAACGCTTGAAGTTTTTTCGGAAAAACAAGGTTATAGGAGAAACTTTTTTAGTTGGCATTTTAGAGAAAATTTAGGTGAATTTGTTATAAAAACTTTGAAACGCTAAAATACGCCTTTTGAATAACTCTGTTTTTAAAAACTTCATAAATTTTTCAGTGCTTCTCTTTTGCTTAATGGTTTTAGTGTGGTTGCCGCCACAAATGTTTTCACGGCTTCGGGATTCGTTTTGGCATATTCCCGCAATGCCCATCCGATCGCTTTTTGTATAAAGAACTCTTTTGATTCAGCATGTTTCCGGCACAAAGAAAAGAGTAAAGCGGCATCAGTTTTTGACTTATAACCCAATTGGAAAAGAATTGCAGAACGGTTGAGCCACATGTTTTCCGAATCGGAAAAAGCGGTAGTAACAGCCGGGATTGCTTCCGGGTATTGTATAAGATAATTGCCCAGCAAATATTTGGCAAGGAAGTCAACGGTATCCCACCAGGAATTAGTTGTGATCACCTTTTCGATTAACGCAATGTCCTCTTTCAGATACTTGTTTTTAAGCTCTTTTTCCAGGATTTCTATCGCAACATAATGCAGTTCCCTTTTATCTTTATTGAATAGTTCCCAACCGATTTCCCGTGCTTTTAAGGCTACTTCTTCTTTGTGCTGTTTCCAGATTTCTTTGGTAATGGCTTTTCTGGACGTAGCTTTTATGCCATAATAGCTAAAAAGGTTTTTCATATACGCTTCCATTGGCAGGGCAATTTCAGCAGCGGCATTCCCGGAAAATGATTTTTCTAAATCAGTTATGAAAGTCATGGTTTATCTGGGTTAATTTGGTGGCGGCAAAATGGCGTAATTCTTCAAAGAAAAGCGTAAACTCTTCTTCAAAATCAGTATAAAATTCCTGTAATTCTTTTACGGAGTTTTGCATACCGGAACGGTTTTTTGTGCGGTGGTCCATCTGGAAAAGGATAGTCCCGATACCTTCGATGGTAGCATAGCTAACCAGCCAGTTCCGGCCAATCATATAAGGCATCAGCCCTTTTGTTTTTTCCGTTAGCTCATCATAATGTACTTCAAGGGAATTATAAAAAGCCGCAACATACTTTTCCAGTTCAATATCAGCATACACTTGCCAGTTCTTAGCGAGAAAATGATCGTAAAAAACATCGATTATCACGCCCGAATAATGACCGTAAGCTTCATGAAGACGATGCTTACTTTTTCTGAAAACCGGGTGGGCATCAGTAAAAGTATCGATAGCGCGATGCAATAAGATGCCTTTCTGGATCTCCGGGTTGAAATTTTTGTATTCGTTGCCGCGAATACCATCGGCCATAAAGTTGCCAATTTTGATCAAATCGTTATTTCCGGACAAGTATATGTGCGCTAAAAAATTCATCTGTAATCGGGTTTATGTAAATGTAATAATTACTTTTGGAAAAAGATATTTTTAATGAAGGCATTGCCAAACTTAACCGCTCTTCGATTTTTTTTAGCACTATTTGTAGTTCTTTTTCATATCCCGCAATTTTGCAGAAACCAGGAAATTCCTTTTTTTGACGCTTTATCCATATTTCATAAAGGTAAAGAAGCGGTATATGTTTTCTTTTCTTTAAGCGGATTTTTGATCATCAGGCAGGTATATATCGAAAAAAAAGAAACCGGTTACATTTCACTTCCGAAATTTTACATGAAGCGAATTTTAAGGATTTTTCCATTGTATTACCTGATCCTGTTTACAGGCTTCTTTTATTACCGTTTTTTATTGCCGCAGTTAGGTTATGATTTTGAAAGCAATTATAACCTTTTGGAAGGGATATTGCTTTCCGTATTCTTTTTGCCCAATGTATTCGGCAGTTTGTATCATCCGGGTGGAATCATCGAAATACTTTGGTCTATCGGTATAGAAGAACAGTTTTACTTATTTATTGCACCGGTTATGTTATGGGTAAAAAGAAACTACATACTGCCGGTTTTAGCCGGTTTTACGATTGTTTATTTTGCGGTTTTCTTTTCGGATCTATTACCGCAGCTGTATCAGTTTAAAATGTACTTTTTTTATTTCTCGTCAAGCGGTCTGGCATCCGTTTTAATGCTGGATAAAAAGGTGAACGGAAAAGGAGTAAAGGCGGCAGCGCTGCTGTTGCTCGTGATGATGACAGTCTATTTTACCACCAATGTCTTTATCGATAATTTATCAGAAATGGGATATCATTTGTTCAGCATGATACTGTTTGCCGTATTTCTGTCTGCAATTTGTCAGGTTCCGTTTACGTTTCTGGAGCACCGCATCATGAAATATTTAGGAACCATTTCCTATGGCATTTATATGTTCCATGCCATAGCAATGCAGCTTGTCGGATTGGTGTTTATTAAGCTTATCTCTAATATGGGATTACCGGATATCATACAGATTTTACTTTTTAACACGCTGGTAATTGTGCTGACTATTTTATTTGCCGGCATATCCTATCGTTATTACGAATCGTATTTTCTCAGATTAAAAAAGAATTTTCGATAAAAACCGGAGCCGGTAACCTCGTGGCAAGCCACAACTTTTTTATATTTGTAAACATTTTAAAAATAAACATTGAAACCCTGAATTTATATGACATTAATAAAATCAATTTCCGGAATTAGAGGAACTATTGGCGGAAAAGTAGGTGATAACCTGACACCGGTTGATGCGGTTAAATTTGCATCGGCTTACGGGACTTTTCTGAAACAAAACAGTACAAAAGAAAAACTGACGGTTGTAATTGGTCGTGATGCCCGGATTTCGGGTCCGATGATTCACAATCTGGTTGTCAATACGTTAATTGGTTTGGGAATTGATGTTATCGATTTAGGCCTGTCAACAACGCCTACAGTTGAAGTAGCGGTGCCATTGGAAAAAGCGGATGGCGGAATTATCCTGACAGCTTCGCATAACCCGAAACAATGGAATGCCTTAAAACTATTGAATGAAAAAGGCGAATTTTTAAGCGGAGCCGATGGTGCCAAAATTTTAGAAATTGCCGAACAGGAAGCTTTCGATTTTTCCGATGTGGATAGCTTAGGTGTAATTACCGAGAACGATGCCTATATGGATATCCATATTGACGAAGTGCTGGACTTACCTTTAGTGGATGCGGAAATCGTTAAGAAAGCCGGATTTAAAGTTGTCGTAGACGGTGTGAATTCCTCAGGCGGAATCATTATTCCGAAGCTATTGGAACAAATGGGCGTAGAGGTTGTAGAACTTTACTGTGAACCAAACGGACATTTCCCGCACAATCCGGAGCCTTTAAAAGAACATTTGGGCGATATCTGCGAATTGGTGGTTAAAGAAAAAGCAGATTTCGGTATCGTAGTTGACCCGGATGTTGACCGTCTGGCATTTATTTCAAACGACGGAGAAATGTTTGGAGAAGAATACACGCTTGTAGCGGTAGCCGATTATGTATTGAGTAAAACACCCGGAAATACCGTTTCCAATATGTCTTCTTCAAGAGCATTGCGCGACATCACAAACAAACACAACGGAAACTACGAAGCGAGTGCGGTTGGTGAAGTGAATGTAGTGGAACTGATGAAAAAAAATAATGCTGTGTTGGGTGGCGAAGGTAACGGCGGAATCATTTATCCGGAATTACATTACGGGCGTGATGCTTTAGTTGGTGTTGCTTTGTTCCTGACGTATTTAGCCAACCAGGAGAAAACCGTAGCAGAATTAAGAGCCGGATATCCGCAATATTTTATGAGCAAAAACAAGATTGAATTAACACCGCAGATCGATGTTGATGCCATCTTAAAAGCAATGACGGAAAAATATAAAAATGAGAATATTTCAACTGTTGACGGTGTCAAAATAGACTTCGCAACCGATTGGGTACATTTGAGAAAATCCAATACCGAACCGATTATCCGTATTTATACAGAAGCGCCAACGCAGGAACAGGCAGACAGTCTTGCCCTGAGAATTATTGACGAGATCAAAGCGATAGCCGGAATATAAAAATAAAACCCTGAGATTTCTCAGGGTTTTTTTATACAATTTCCGAAACGAATAGCTTATAGTTCCTGAAGCAGCACTGCATTCATATTTTCCGGAGTGATTCCGATTTCCCGGAGCAGTACCCGGATGTCGCTATTGTTTTTGTTTTGCAGTAATTGCAGCAATTTTTCCCGGTCGTATCGTTTTAAGGCTCTTTCACAAATTAAAGCCCCGATCATATAAGGAACGGAAGTTTCATTGTCAATATAGAACCTTTCAAACGGATTATCGATATAACGCTGAAAATCGATCGTATTGCCTTTTTGGAGGAACTTTTTAAGATTGTTTTTATGCCAGTCATAACTGTACAATCCGCTGCCGCCCAAATAGGTTGCAATACCTTCATTCAATATTGCAGCCACATTGGGAAAGAGTTTGTTTACATAGATATGGACAATTTCATGTGTATAGCAATCGGCGTTATTGCCTGAAAAAACGGTATTGTTGGATTCTGCCAGGCCGCCGGTTTCCGAAACATACATCAGCGGATTATAATCAAAACCTTTTATCCGGAACAGTTCCTGCGGACTGGTGCAGGAGTAATAATGGACCGGAATCGGGCTGCAATTAAAGAACTTGCAGATTTTTACAATATCAAGCTTTTGCTGATTGGCCTCAACGCTGTTTAATTTCTTTAAAGGCGAGATAAAATAATGAATACTTTCAATTGTCACAGGAGTATAATCCCGGGTGGCATAGTCCAGATAATGACTAAATAGGATGTCGTTGTGGATGTGATTGGCCACAATATTGTAAATACACCGTATCGTATTGTCCTTTGTTTGGGTATTATAACCGATGTACGCAATTTTTACGATCTTACAATCGGCAGTTTTTGTATCGATGATCTCCATAAGCGTAGGCTTATAGAAGTCCGTCCCGAATTTGCTGTTTTCGATATTAACAAGGTCTGTATAAGGTGTTTTATATTTTTCAAAATCACTTTTCAGCCAGTATTTATTTTCCTGTGACGATTGATTTTTTGTAGCCAGAAATCCGGTCAGCGCCGTGATGATCTTTTTGTTGATTTCTTTTTCACGGTCAATTACCGGGGATATCGTCAGATGGATGGACGGCTCCTTTTGTTTTTGGGAAAAACAACCGATATGCAGTGCGATAAAAACAAATAGCAGGATCTTTTTCATTTTAAAAACCAATCAGTGTTAATTATAGGGTATAAAAACGTTCCCGGTCCAGGATCCAGTGTATCATGTCGTGGCTTCGGGACCATTCCGTAAAATTTATTTTCGTTAGTATTTTTGCAGAATCGACATTGCTAATTAAACTTCTGGCGGTTATGGTCACCACTTTTGGATCGGAAAATGCCCGGTCTACCAGGTTTTTAGCCGCTTCAAACGCATATCCTTTTTTGCGCTGCTGCCGGATAATACCATATCCCAGATCTATTTCGCCCTGGGCATTCGGTATTCCTTTAAAGCCCACATCGCCAATGATACACATATCGTCCTGTTTAATGATCATCCAAGACTCAAATCCGGTAGGATAACCTGACAATTGCAGATTGTTGATTATTTTCGGCAGGGTTTCCATTACATCGTCATCCGGCCAGCCGTCGGCAATATGAATCCCGAGATTGTGCAATTCGGTACAATTGCCTTCAAGGACATCCATCGCAACGCTGCGGGTAAAAGGAATTAAAAACAGCCGTTCTGTGGTAATTTTTTCAGTGGTCATCAAACAGTAATGATTAGTGTTTAAAAGCTGAAAAATAGTAAATAAATAAGAAACCCTGAGAATTTCCCAGGGTTTTATATATTGTTTTTCGATTGTTTACAGCATCATCCCGCCGGATACCTCAATACGCTGGGCATTGACCCATTTGGCATCATCGGTACATAAAAAGGCAACAACACTGCCAATATCGTCCGGAAGTCCCACACGGCCTAAAGCCGTTACGGAAGCAATCTGTTTATTCAAATCGGAATTGTCACGAACAGCGCCGCCGCCAAAATCTGTTTCAATGGCTCCCGGTGCCACCACATTAACACGGATACCTCTTGAACCAAGTTCTTTTGCCTGGTATTTTGTTAAGGTCTCTATAGCCCCTTTCATCGAAGCATAAGCGGCATATCCCGGAAAAGAAAAACGGGCTAATCCGGTAGAAATATTAACAATTCCACCGCCATTGGCAAGAATTGGCAAAGCCTTCTGCGTCAGGAAAAAAGTTCCTTTAAACTGAATGTTCATTAAGGTGTCGAATTGCTCTTCGGTAGTTTCTGCAAAAGAAGCGTGAATACCAATACCGGCATTGTTAACCAGATAATCCAGGGTAGCGGTCTTGAAATGTGTTTGTAACGTTTGGGCTGTTTCCTGCCAGAAAGCATCAAAGCTTTTACTTTCCGCTACATTCAGTTGGATGGCAGCCGCTTTTAAACCGTATGCTTCAACTTGTCGCACGACTTCAAGAGCTTCCTCTTTTTTACTGTTGTACGTCAGAATAATATTGATTCCTTTTTGAGCAAGACTTAAGACCATGTTTTTACCAAGTCCGCGGCTTCCTCCTGTTACTAAAGCTATTTTTTGTGACATTGTTCTGAATTTTAATGTTTTACAAAGGCAAATTTAAAGCAGTCCTGCCGTTCCGTTATGGTGACAGCTTAAGTATTAATGGTGATAGTTTAAGTTTTTTAGGTTAGTAAATGCAGTATTTCCTGCCAGTTATTAACCCTGGTATGCGGATGGTCGTGATTGTTATTATTGTGCGGCTGCGAGAACAGTAAAGCCCTGCCTTCAAAATAGTCCAGATTTTTAAAATGATCGTCAATCATGATGTCGCCTTTAACAGCTGTTTTGGAACCGCAGAAAACAATTTGTTTCCAGGTAATGAACGGGAAGTGCTCCTCAAGCCAGTAGAACTTTTCTTCCAGGCTGTTTGGAAATTCCATGGCGGCAGAAACAATAAACAAATCGTATTTTTCATTTAAGAGTTCCAAAGCTTTAATACTGCCTTCCATAACCGGAAGTGTTCTGAAAAAACCGGCAGTGTTTATGTATTCATAGGCATTTTTAAACACGGTAGCTTCCGGTTTGCCATTTAAATTTTCAATACGCTGGGTTATACCCATCTCGACAGTTTCATACTGAATAAGTTGGGCATATATGTCGGCTAAAACACCATCCATGTCTACTAATAATCGTTGCTTCATAGTTCTTGTAATGATTTTACTAAATATTTGGGTACTTCGGTATATCCTTGTCTGTAATAGAATTTATGTGCTTCCGTTCTTCTGGAATGCGAATGCAGTTCGATACGGTCACAATTGTGCTGTTTTGCCAAAGCCACACTGTATTCTTCCAGCTGCTTTCCGATACCTTTACTCCGGGCATCGTGGTCTACGGCAAAATAGCTGATTCTTGCGAAATCGCCTTTTAAAGCCAGTTGCGGAATAAAATGAATGGAAATAAAAGCCAGTACCTGTTTGTTTTCTTCATAAACCAGTAATGCTTCATCCGGATGCTTCAGTAATAAAGCTATCTTTTCGCTGAGAAAAGCAGCAGTACCGGGATAATCCATTTGTGCCAGTAAATCGCAGATGCGGTCACTATCGGCTAAGGTAGCTTTACGTATCGACATAAGGTAAGAGTATTATACTCAAAGCTAATTTTTTATCAAGGAGTAACAATGGATCCGCCTGTTAATTTTACTATAATTTTTGATAAAGAAATACAGGCATTCAGGACTTTGCAGCAATGCAGCTTTTATCGGCTTTGCCAAAATTGTTTCCTGGATATTGAGCGCACTTTCCGGTCTGTAGAGTTAAGGAGTATGGCCTTTAGGCACATTCCGGGTATAGCAATGGATCCCGCCGCCATATAGATTTAAGGCAATGGTAGCCATTGCCACCACCTTTCTTTCCGGAAACACGCTTTGCAGGATGCGCAACGCTTCCTCGTCTTTTTCCTTTACCTTATACGGCATTCCTTCCCGGTAATATTTCTGGGCAATAACCAGATTATTGGTAATTAAAAAGTTGCAGTAACTCAAAGCCGGCATCACTTTCATTTTTTCTTTCGGAAACGGACTTCCGTCGCGCAATTTCCCATGAAGCATGTCGTGTGCCTGCTGATAATCGTCAAAAACAGGATCGCCTTCCTGAATGTTTACATATATGGGTTCCGGAACCGGCATTTTTATAATGGTAAACGGATCGCCGTGATTGTCGGTTTCACCTTTTAAATGTAAATAAGCGATATCCAGACGTTCCTTATTATAAGCATGGATTGGATTACTCAGGGCTTCTTCTTCTGTAACATCGGCAATAAGGATGGTATTGCGGTTGACAAAACGGCACATCTCATCGATATGCCCGTTTGCCGATCCTGAACGATAAGCAATAAGATCACCGTTTTCATCAGGGATAGGACCGCTGTACATATCTTCATCGTCATAAGTGGCATACGGCAGCCAGATTATTTGGGACAGGTTGAAAACCCGTTTAAACTCCGCTTCAACCTGTTCTTTTGTCCAGCCTTTGTTGCGTTTGTTTACTTCGGTATCTTCAATGGTCATCAGGATTCCATCGCCGTTAAACTCCCGGTTTCCGCCTTCGCTGGTTAAGCGGGTAAATATTAAATTTTCAACAGCCACGAATTTCGCGTGAACACGGTCAAATTCCTCCAGTTTTTTCGAAACAGGATGATTGTTCGGATACATACCGTAAGTGTCAAAATTGAAATCGGCTACGGCACGCTCTCCATGATTGTTGACTAAAATTTCAGCCCCAAAATCCCTTGAAAAAATAAGCTCGGCTGGGAAGATCATAAAACGGATTTTGCTGACGTCGATCCGGTTGTTTTCCAAAGTAGTTATCACATACTCTTTCTGCGCATCGTCATAACAACTAATGATCACCGCAACATGGTCGATTAAGTACTGTAGCAATTCCAGGCTTACCGCTTCAATATCAAATTCCTTCGACTGTGTTGCATATTTATTGACCGGCCAGATTATTAAAACCGATTCCTGTTCTTCAAATTCACCAACCGTTTTAAAATCATGTACTTTCATTTTTCAAACTTTAAAGGGAACCTATAAAGTTACGGAATATATCGCTTAGTTGGTAGGCGGAGCATAGGTAACAATGTCAATTCCAATACCGTTCGGGTCCACTATTGCAAAATGCCTGTCGCCCCAGGGTTCGTCGCGCAATTCGATGGCAATGGCGATGCCTTTGTTTGTTATCATTTCATATACGGCATCAACATGGTCAACTTCTATGGTGAGATACATACCCTGTCCGGCAAACGGTTTTTGGAATAAAGGCTGTTGCGAAGGATGATCGGGAAGTAAAAAACTAAGTTCACTGCTGTTGTCCGGAGCGTGCAGCAACAGGTAAAAATCATTTTCAAAAGTTACTCCAAACCCCAGGACGGATGTGTAAAAGGCTTTGCTTTCGGCTAATTTTTCGGTTACGATACCGGCATTTAGTTTCATAATTGTAGTTTTAATGGTTTATCTGTGGCAAATTTCGGGGATGTTACCGGAACCGGATTGTAAAAAACGGACAATCTTATTTGAGTACATTTCCGGGAGTAGCGCCATACATATTTTTAAACTCTTTGATAAAATGCGCCTGATCATAATAACCCGCATCAAAAAATAACGGATTCTCCCGTAAGGAAGGCTTTTCTTTCAGGATACTTTGAAAGCGAACGACCTTGGAAAACGTTTTAGCCGAATCGCCGATGTAAAATTCAAAAAGACGGCGCAGCTGTCTGGAGCTGATGCCGGTATCCAGATCTTTTTCGACAGCCAGTGTGCCGGAGTTTTCCAGAATGAGGGTCATTGCCTTAAAAAAGCGGTTGTCCGGCTGGAAAGCAGCGGTGCTGATATGCTTTAAATAATAATGATCCAACAGCGTTTTAATAGCCTGCAGATCCAGTTTCTCATTAAAATGCTGTGCTAAAAATGTAGCATTATCCGGCAAGACCAATGCTAAAAGTTCATACCTGTTAGCAAGTTCAGCGGCATTGATGCTAAAGAGCAGCGGAAACATGGCCGGGTAAAAACGAACACCTATATAATTAAACGTATTATCCAGCGGGAATTCGGTATACGTTTTGCTAAACCTGATAACATAGCTTTCTTCGGGATTCTGTAATTCAAAGTAAATATCAATACAGCCATCGGCTACCACCCGGTAATGAAATGGTGCGGTTAGTTCAGCCGTTGTCTGTAGCTGCCAGTAGCAATGAATGTAGTGCTGCAGGCGGCTGTCCGGCAGAAATTCCCGATAGCGAACCTGTTCTGCCGTATCCGTAATGGTAGGCTGAATCGGTTGGTATAAGTCTTTTATAGTGAGGATGCCGCTCAAATTGATATTGTTTTTTTGTTCGTTGAATATTCCGGAACAAAGCCGGTCCCTACCCAAACGAATGTAAAAATAATGTCTTAATTTTAGAAAATGAAAAAGATATATCATATAACGTTGTTCATTTTAGTTAGCATGACGGTCACAGCACAAAATTTTACCAAAACAGAAAAAGAAATAATCCATTCCGGAAATACCAAAAGCAAACTGAGAGTGATTCAGATTACGGAACCGGCAGAATTAAAAATACTAAAAACCGTTTCCCGGGATATCAGCCCAAACGATAAAGACTTACCTCTTTTGATTGAGAGAATGTTCAAAGCGGTTACCGATCCGTCCGAAGGCGGTGTGGGTATTGCAGCGCCGCAGGTTGGCATCAATCGCAACGTGATCTGGGTACAGCGGTTTGACAAACAGAATGAACCGTTTGAAGTGTATATCAACCCGCAGATTGTATGGCGCTCCGAACTGTTACGCAAAGGAAACGAAGGCTGCCTGTCTATTCCGGACAGTAGCGGTGACGTATATCGGAATTATACAATACGATTAAAATACCTTGACAGGGAAGGAAAGGCTCAGGAAGAAATCATTGAAGGATTTACGGCAGTTATCTTTCAGCATGAAACAGATCACCTGAACGGTATTTTGTTTACGGACCGATTACTGGAACAAAATAATATGCAGTTTCACAGTATTAATAATGAAACAGCGCTTTTCTTGCAAACCAAACTCAGAAGACAATAATCAGGACGTTTGAGGTCGCTTACGATTTCTGATTGTACATCGTTTTGTAAAAGTCCGCATCAGCCAGTATAATGCTGCGCCGGTGCGGACTTTTTTACAATAGAGCCAAACCGGTTTAACCTTACAAAAACTGCGGGTTTGAAATGTTTGACTGAATATATAGTAAACATTTTAAGAAATAAAAACTGACATAATAATACCGCGTGATAAAATTAACCAATTGTTATATCTTTTAACTTTGAGATGAAATTATCGATAATTTTTATTTTGTAAAGTATTTCTTTACGAAAATTTTGTTAATTTTATAGTGATAACAATTTCCCTTATTAAGATAGATACCCAATATCTATCGAGGCCTAAAATTCTTCACTATGGAAATTACGTTTACATTATCCCCTTTAAAAAAAGTATTTCTTCTTTTGTTCGTTACTGCTGCAATGCAGGCACAAACCGGCAAAGACTCTACGGCAACGGTGGCTCCGGCCAAAGTAAAATACCCGGTATTTCAGTTTAAAGGACTTTTTCAGGCACGTTATTTAACCGGACTCACGGAGAATATAGACCTTAACGGTCTGCATCATTCCGAAGGCGATGTCACCCGGAACTCGTTCGACATTAAGAGAATGAGAACTCAGGTAAAGGCTGCTATTGGCGACCATACCGAAGTAGTGGCACTGGTAAATTTAGCCGATTTCAAATCCGATCCTAAAAATAAGGTTTTGGAAAATGCGTATATCAAATATACCTTCAACAAACATTTTGCATTCACTTTGGGACAATTCCGGCCGTGGTTCGGGATCGAGGAAACCTATCCGGTAGACATTATCAAATCGATGGATTTTTCGAACCAGTATTACGAATTCGGGAAAAACGGCTGGACCAGTTTCCAGATCGGCGCTTCGATGAGCGGAAAGTTTGACATTGGTAAACTACCCGTAACGTATGCAATTTCGGCAGTAAACGGCAACGGCAGAAACCAGGAAATGGACAAAGACAATGGTAAACAATATTTATCAAGAGTAGTATTGGAACTCTCAAAAAAGTACAATATAAACTTTGGTCTGAATGGAGGAATAGGCGAAGTGTTTAAAAAAGAAGTATATGCGGTAGGACTTGACCTGACCGCCGATTATCAAATCATGGACCGCTTGTTTTTTGAAACGCAGATGGAAGCCAAACAGGCCATTAACCATAACCTGTACTTCTCACTGCCGGTTGATGAGAGAACTCCTTATTTAAGCAACTACCAGATGAGAGGATTCTACTTCCTGCCGAATGTCCGCTACGAAATCAAATACAAAAAACTTAGTGCGATTGAGTTTTCCTGCCGTTACGAATACCTGGATTCCAATTTCAGGATCAATTCCAACCCAAGACAGTCACTGGTACCAATGTTAGGATTCGAATTCCTGAAAGATTACGGTGCCCGGATTCAGCTGGGAATGCAGATCGACCGCTACAAACACACGGTTGACAATACAACCACACACAATAACAATCTTTTGATATTACAGGTTCAGAGCCGATTATAAACGTTTATTAATATAAAACAGCACTTATGAAAGAAGTAAACATCACTAGAGTATTGATTACTTTGGCAGTGGGAATGCTATTATGGTTCATTCCCGAGCCGGAAGGCGTAAAACCCGAAGCCTGGCATCTTTTTGCCATTTTTGTGGCCACGATTCTGGGCATTATCCTCAAAGCAGCACCAATGGGTACGATGTGTATGATTGCCATCGGGATTACGGCATTTTCACAGGTATTGGCACCGGGCGAAGCCGGGAAGTCAATCACTTTAGCATTAAGAGGATTTGGGGATAAGGTTATCTGGCTCATTGGGATTTCTTTCTTTATTGCGAGAGGATTTATCAAAACCGGATTGGGAAACCGTATTGCCTTCCTGTTTATCCGTATTTTCGGGAAAAGCTCATTGGGGCTGGCGTATGGTCTTGGACTGGCCGATTTGTGCCTTGCTCCGGCTATTCCGAGTAATACCGCAAGAGGCGGCGGGATTATCTACCCAATCATGAAATCAATGGCGATCAGTTTTGGTTCCGAACCCGATAAACCGGAAACCCATCGGAAATTAGGTTCGTTCCTGACGCTAAACAGCTATAACATGAACCTGATTGCTTCATCAATGTTCTTAACCGGAACAGCGAGTAATCCGATGTGTCAAAAATTTGCAGCCGATTTAGGGATTAAAATTTCATGGATGTCCTGGGCTTTGGCAGCAATAGTTCCCGGACTGGTATCCTTTTTTGTTATTCCGTTTGTACTGTATAAACTATATCCGCCGGAATTAAAGAAAACCGGCGATGCGCCACAGGTAGCCGCAAAAAAACTGAAAGAAATGGGACCGATTTCCCGTAACGAATGGCTGATGCTGTTCGCTTTCTTCCTGCTGTTGTTTTTGTGGATCACCGGCGATTTATTTTCTATTGATGCCACCACAACTGCTTTTATCGGTTTGATCATGCTGTTGCTCACATCGGTATTAACATGGGAAGACATTAAATCCGAAAAAGGAGCCTGGGACACGATTGTCTGGTTCTCTGTTTTGGTCATGATGGCAAGCTCCCTGAACGAATTGGGCTTTATCGGCTGGTTTAGTAACTTGGTAAAAGTTCAGATTGGCGATTTAAGATGGCAGATTGCCTTTCCGGTAATCGTTCTGGTGTATTTCTTCAGCCATTACCTGTTTGCCAGTGCCACGGCCCACGTAGCCGCCATGTATGCCGCTTTACTGGGAGTAGGAGTATCCCTGGGAATTCCGGGACTGCTATTGGCATTCATGCTGGGATTCATCGGGTCTTTATACGGTACGTTAACCCATTACGGACACGGGCCGGCTCCGGTATTTTTCGGAAGCGGATATGTGGATCTGAAAAACTGGTGGCTCCGCGGTCTGGAAACCGGATTAATACTGTTGTTTATTTATATGGCAATAGGCGGACTCTGGATGAAAATCATAGGTTACTATTAATTAAAAACAATATCGCATGCAATCACTTTCAAGAAAAATATTAATGTGTCTGACAGGATTGTTTCTGTGTTTCTTTTTGGTCATTCACCTTTTAGGAAACCTGCAATTGTTTCTGCCGGCAGAAAAAGCACAGCTGCAGTTTAATGAATATTCCCATTTTTTATCGGGCAATCCGCTGATAAAGATTGTTTCGTATGTGCTGTATGCTTCCATTATTCTCCATGCCGTATATGCGCTGGTTATTACGGTAAAGAATAAAAAATCGGGTGGTGATTATAAAAAGGACAACAGGGGAAGAGCCAGTAAATGGTACAGCAGGAACATGGGCATCCTGGGAACGATCATCCTGGTCTTTTTAATCATCCATTTTAAAAACTTCTGGTACGAATACAAATTCGGCAGCCTGCCTTCGGACGCTAATGGCAACCGGGATTTATACACACTGGTTGTTACGACCTATCAGGAATGGTGGTATGTGGTGATCTATGTATTGTCGATGATTGCTTTGGGCTATCATTTGCTGCACGGTTTTTTCAGTGCGGTAAGAACACTGGGTGTTTTTCATCCCAAATTCGTAAAATGGTTCCGCTATTTCGGCATAGCCTATTCGGTAGCCATTAGTTTCGGATTTGCGGTAATCCCGGTGTATGTCTATTTTATCAATAATAAATGAGCCGGTGGAATTTCCGGATTCATAAAAAAGTAGTAGTATGAAGATAGATGCTAAAATACCAGCCGGACCTTTAGAGGAAAAATGGTCCAATTATAAAAAAAATGCGAAGTTGGTAAATCCTGCCAACCGAAAAAAAATAGAGGTCATTGTCGTAGGAACCGGTTTAGCCGGAAGTTCTGTTGCAGCCTCCCTGGGAGAAATGGGCTATAATGTCAAATCTTTTTGCTTCCAGGACAGTGCCAGACGTGCGCACTCCGTTGCGGCACAGGGCGGTGTGAATGCCGCAAAGAATTATAAAAATGACGGCGATAGCGTGTACCGGATGTTTGTGGACACCCTGAAAGGCGGCGACTTCCGTTCCAGGGAAGCCAATGTGTACCGGATGGCGGAATGTTCACTGAATTTAATTGACCAGGCGGTTGCACAGGGCGTTCCGTTTGGCAGGGAATACGGCGGGTATCTGAACAACCGTTCTTTTGGCGGTGTTCAGGTGAGCAGAACGTTCTATGCCAGAGGACAAACCGGGCAGCAATTGCTTATCGGAGCGTATCAGGCCTTAATGCGGCAGGTCAGCAAAAAAACGGTACAATTGTTTACCCGGCATGAAATGCTGGATCTGGTTGTTATTGATGGAAAAGCAAGAGGCGTTATCGTCCGGAATTTGGATACAGGCGTTATCGAACGTCATGCTGCCCATGCGGTAGTGCTGGCAACGGGAGGATTTGGTAAAATTTACTATTTATCCACATTAGCGATGGGATGTAATGGTTCGGCAATTTGGAGAGCCCATAAAAAAGGCGCTTTAATGGCAAGTCCGAGCTGGACACAAATACACCCGACTTCGTTACCGCAATCCGGCGACTACCAGTCCAAACTGACATTAATGTCTGAATCCCTGCGAAATGACGGCCGTATCTGGGTGCCGTTAAAAGAAAACGAACAACGGCCGGCAAATGATATTCCGGAAGCGGAACGCGATTATTACCTGGAAAGAAAATACCCGGCTTTTGGAAATTTAGCACCCAGGGATATTTCGTCCCGGGCGGCAAAAGAACGCATCGATGCCGGATTTGGTATTGGTGCCTTAAAAAATGCCGTTTATCTCGATTTCTCCAAAGCGATAAAAGAACAGGGCGTTGCTAAGATCAAAGAAAAATACGGAAACCTTTTCGATATGTATCGCAAAATAACCGGGATTGATGCCTATAAGGAACCGATGATGATTTCACCGGCAGCCCACTTTTCGATGGGAGGTTTGTGGGTAGACTATGAACTGATGACCACAATTCCGGGACTGTTTGCATTGGGTGAAGCGAACTTTGCCGATCACGGGGCAAACCGCCTGGGTGCCAATTCGCTGCTGCAGGCATCTGTGGACGGCTATTTTATAGCGCCCTATACAATGGCAAACTATCTTTCCGGAGAAATCCATACCGGGAAGATCGATACCAATCATCCGGCTTTTGAAGAAGCAGAACAAACGGTTAAAGAACAGCTGAATCTTTTGATACACTGCAAAGGCGATAAAACGGTGGATTACTACCACAAGGCATTGGGCAAAATACTGTATGACTACTGCGGACTTTCCCGTAGCGAATCCGGTTTAAAGTTTGCCATTGAAGAAATCAAAAAACTCCGGACTGCATTTTACCAGAACGTACACATTCCCGGTGAAGCCGGAGCGATGAACAATGAGCTGGAAAAAGCCGGACGTGTAGCCGATTATTTGGAAATAGGCGAGTTGATGTGTTATGATGCCTTAACCCGTAATGAATCCTGCGGCGCGCATTTTAGAGAAGAATATCAGACACCGGATGGCGAAGCCTTACGAAACGATGCCGAATACCAGTTTATTTCGGCATGGGAGTGGAAAGGCAAAAATGCAATGCCGGAACTGCATAAAGAAAATCTGGTTTTTGAATATGTGAAACCAATTGTCAGAAGTTACAAATAACCTAATGAAAAAGAATATGAAGTTACATTTGAAAATTTGGAGACAGGAAAACAAAGACACCGAAGGAAAATTAGTCGATTATTCACTGGAAGATATCAATCCGCACATGTCTTTTTTGGAAATGCTGGATACCCTGAACGAAAAACTCATTTTAGCAAACGACCAGCCGGTAGAATTCGACCATGACTGCCGGGAAGGCATCTGCGGACAATGTGGTGTAATGATTAACGGACTGGCACACGGGCCGCTTAAAAATACAACCACCTGCCAGCTGCATTTACGGGAATTTAAAGATGGGGAAACAGTAGTGATCGAACCGTTCCGTTCCCAGGCATTTCCGGTAAAGAAAGATTTAAAGGTAGACCGGAGTGCGTTCGACCGGATTATCTCTTCCGGCGGATACGTATCGGTAAATACCGGTCAGGCACCGGAAGCAAACGGTATTCCGGTGAACCATAATACAGCCGAAGCGGCTTTCGACTCGGCGGCCTGCATTGGCTGTGGGGCCTGTGTGGCTACCTGCAAAAACGGAAGTGCCGCTTTGTTCACCTCGGCCAAGATTACCCATTTGGTCAAACTGCCGCAGGGAAAAGAAGAAAGAGACCACCGTGTGTTGAGCATGGTACACCAAATGGATGCGGAAGCTTTCGGACATTGTTCCAATACAGAAGCCTGCGAAGTAGAATGCCCGCAAAGTATTTCAGTACTCAATATTGCCCAAATGAATTATGAATACAACCGGGCAAAAATTTTAAAACAATAAACGCACCAATTTTATATATTTTTAACAGAAGAAAAGAGGACAGCCACAGCGGTCCTCTTTTTTTATAACTATCGTTTGGAATAAATAACATTTATAAATTCTTTTTAACAGTTTTCGTGTTTATAAATTATAAATTTGCATTTCAATAGCAACAAAAAATGACAACGACCGACACGAAACCAACAACAGAATTAGAACAGTATTTCCAGCAATTCAGAAAAAATATTATTGGTATTGACCAGGAATTTGAATCTCCTTTTGGGAAGCAGAAAATTATCTATACCGACTGGACCGCGAGCGGACGTTTGTATCGTCCCATTGAAGAAAAACTAATTAACGAATTTGGTCCGTTTGTTGCCAATACCCATACGGAAACCACTGTTTCCGGAACTGCGATGACAATGGCCTATCATGAAGCCCGCCATATCATTAAAAAACATGTGAACAGCAACGAAGACGATGTATTGATCGTGGATGGTTCCGGAATGACAGGCGTAGTCAATAAATTCCAGCGTATTTTAGGATTGAAAGTACCTGAAAACCTGCAAAAGTATACGCAGATTCCGGAAGAGAAAAAACCGGTTGTTTTTATTTCGCACATGGAACACCATTCTAACCAGACTTCATGGCTGGAAACAATTGCTAAAGTTGAGGTAATTCCGGCTTGCGAACAGGGATTGATCTGTTTGGAAAGCTTCCGTGAATTATTGGAAAAATATAAAGACCGCACTTTAAAAATCGCTTCGGTAACGGCTTGTTCTAATGTAACCGGAATCCGTACGGCATATCACGATATCGCTAAAATAGTACATGAATACAACGGGGTTTGTTTTGTGGATTTTGCCTGTTCGGCACCTTATGTTAAAATAGACATGCACCCGGCAGATAATCCGGAAGGCTATCTGGATGCTATTTTTATGTCTCCGCATAAATTTTTAGGCGGACCCGGAACTTCAGGTGTACTGGTTTTCAATAAAAAATTATACAACAACATGATCCCGGATTGTCCGGGCGGAGGAACCGTAAGCTGGACCAACCCGTGGGGCGAACACAAATACCTGGATAATATTGAAGAAAGAGAAGACGGTGGTACACCGGGCTTTTTACAGGTTATCAAAACCGCATTGGCCGTTCAGTTAAAAGAACAGATGGGTATTGATAATATCCTGAAAAGAGAACATGAAATTACCGATTATGTTTTCGGACAATTAAAACAGGCGTCCAACATTAACATACTGGCAGGCCAGCATGAGGATCGTTTGGGGGTTATTTCTTTTTATATCAATGACCTGCATTTTAACCTGGGTGTAAAGATCCTGAACGACAGATTTGGAATTCAAACCCGCGGCGGCTGTAGTTGTGCCGGTACCTACGGGCATTACCTGCTGCATGTGGATCAGGAAACCTCCCATTATCTTACCGGAAAAATTACTTCGGGTGATTTAATCGAAAAACCGGGATGGATCAGAATGTCAATACATCCAACCACTACCAGCGAAGAAGTGGCGTATGTGTGTGACAGTATTAAAGCCCTGGCTGCCAATCACACTGCATGGGCGAATGATTATGAATACAACAAAAATTCAAACGAGTTTGTACACAAAGCAGCGCTTAACCTGGAAAAAGAAATGGTAAAGAGTTGGTTTAAATTATAAAGCAAAAGCCCTGAAATTAATTCAGGGCTTTTTTTATTCTTGGCGATTTAAGCGATTGCTTGTCGCGGTGTTTCCATCGTTTATGGGTCCATAAATAATATTCCGGTGCTTCATGGATCTGCTCTTCAACCATTCGCAGGTACATGCTTGTAATTTGATAGTTGGGAACTTCTTTAGGGTTTTCTACCAAAGGCACAAAGGTAGCCTGATAATGTCCCCGTTTCACTTTTTGTACTTTTACAAACACTAAGGATAAATCCATTTTTTTGGCCAGCATTTCGGCTCCGGTAAATACGGGAACATTAATGCCCATAAAAGTGTCGAAATAGTTGGTTCGGTGCAGCTGTGGCGATTGGTCACTTGCAAAACCGTAAAAACCTTTGATATTGTTAATCTCATTTTTGCGGATAACATCTACCGTTTCTTTGGCTTCAATTAATGTCGCGTTAAAATGCGAACGGATGTCGCGGATTAACTTGTCAAAATATTTGTTCTGGATTTTTTTATAAACGGCAAAAGTCCGGAAATCGATGTACTTGTCAAGGATGATAAGCCATTCCCAACTGGCATAATGCGCACACATCATAATGATACTTTTGTTCTTTTTCTCCATTTCCCTTACCATTTCAATATTGGTAAAAACAAAACGCTTTTTCATCTCTGCTTCCGAAATGGTCATGGTTTTGATCATTTCCAGAAACATATCACACATGTGTTTGAAAAACTTCTTTTCAATCCGGATGCGTTCTTCTTTGGAAAGGTGTGGCAGCGTTAATGCGATATTGTCCCGAACCGTTTTTTTCCGGTAACCGACAAGGTGGTATACCACAACATAAGTACAATCAGACAGAAAGTAAAAAAGAGGAAACGGAAGAATGGAAATACACCATAAAAAAGGGTAGGCGATTATATAGAGTAAAAACTGCATTTCGATATTTTTTACAAATATAACTTTTAAAAATATTTTTACCATCCCAAATTAACATTACCTAAACAAACAATCTGTATTTTTACAGAAAGAAAACCAACCGGAATGAATTCTGTACTATTAATTATTATTGCAATAACGGTAATTGTAAGCTTTAAAGGTTTTAATGACCTTTCGTTTTTTAGAAAATATGAATTTCACGTGGGAAGCATCCGTGCAGGTGAGCAAATCAGAATGTTTTCGTCTGCTTTTCTGCATGCCGATATTGCCCATCTGGCCTTTAACATGCTGACGTTATTCTTTTTTGCACCGGTGGTTATTCAGGATCTGGGTACCGCTTCTTTTCTGATCATATATATAGGAAGTTTACTGTGCGGCAGTTTGCTGACGCTTTACTTTCACAAAGATGATTATTCCTATAGAGCTATAGGAGCTTCGGGTGCGGTAACCGGGATTTTATATGCCGCTATCCTGCTGCGTCCGGATATGACCCTGGGACTGTACTTCATCATTCCGGTTCCGGCATATCTTTTTGGCATTGGCTATTTGCTGTATTCCATTTACGGAATGAAAGCCAAAAATGACAACATCGGGCATGTGGCACATTTTGGCGGGGCAATTGGCGGATATATTATTACAATTGCCAAAGTTCCTTCGATGTTACAGGACAATACTTTAATGGTAATACTGCTGGCAATTCCCATCGTGATCTTGTTTTTTTTAGCAAAAACAGGAAAATTATAATTTTTGGCATTGGATTTGATTTGTAGTATATAACTTAAAAAGCACAAAAATGAAAAAAGCAATTTTAATCGTAGTAACACTGTTCATGGCAACAGTTTCAAATGCACAAGAAATGAAAACACAACCACAGATAGTTGTTTCCGGCGAAGGGAAAATAAAAGTAACTCCGGATTATGTAATCATTAATGTTGGCGTGGAAAACACAGGAGAAGTGGCAGCCGATGTAAAAAAGAAAAATGATATTGCTATTGATGCTGTTATCAAATACTTAAAAAAATCAAAACTGCCGGAAGCGGATTTCCAGACCAAACAGGTTCAGTTGAACAAAACATACGATTATGAAAAGAAAAAACACTATTTCGTAGCCAATCAGACTATCTCAATCACGTTAAAAGAGCTGTCAAAATACGATACGATGATGTTAGGCCTGGTAGATGCCGGTGTAAATGTTATTAACGGTGTGGATTTCAAATCGACTAAAGTTACCGAGTATGAATCACAGGCAAGAGTAAAAGCAGTACAGGATGCTAAAACAAAAGCACAGGATTATGCTGCTGCTTTAAACCAGAAAATGGGGAAAGCAATCCTGGTAGCCGATAATTCGTCTACATACTACCCGAGACCGTATATGTCAGCCATGAAAATGTCGGCCGATACCGAAATGACAAGAGAGACTTTAGCGATCGGAGAGATTGAAGTTACCGCTAATGTGACGATAAATTTCGCATTGGATTAATCCAATTCTTTATAAAAACTGATAAAACTGCCCGGTTAGGGCAGTTTTTTTTTACGTAAACATTTGAAAATAATTTCTTTACATTTTTTCAATCGTTTAAATTTTTCAATTTTCAAGAATTGTCTATTTTTGCACATGCAACACAACGTACTTATTTTAGATTTCGGGTCGCAATACACTCAGCTTATTGCGAGAAGAGTTCGCGAATTAAATATTTTCTGCGAAATTTTTCCTTTCAATCACTTTCCCAGTGATTTATCAAGTTATAAAGCGGTTATCCTTTCCGGTAGCCCATACTCCGTAAGAGCAGAAGATGCACCGCATCCGGACTTATCACAGATCAGAGGTAAAATGCCGTTACTGGCGGTTTGCTACGGAGCACAATACCTGGCACATTTTAGCGGAGGAGAAGTAGCCCCTTCCAATATCAGAGAATATGGAAGAGCGAACCTGTCTTATGTAAAAGATGACGAAGCCTTCTTCGATGAAGTGGCTTTAAATAGTCAGGTTTGGATGAGCCACAGTGATACCATCAAGCAATTGCCAACAAACGGTGTTCGTCTGGCAAGTACTAAAGATGTGGAAAATGCGGCTTACAGAATTGAAGGAGAAACCACTTATGCTATTCAGTTTCATCCGGAAGTTTACCATTCAACAGACGGTAAACAGATGCTGGAGAACTTTTTAGTAAAAATTGCAGAAGTACCTCAAAACTTTACCCCTAAAGCATTTGTTGAAGAAATCGTAGACGAATTAAAAGGTAAAATTAAAAATGATAAAGTTGTTTTAGGACTTTCCGGTGGAGTAGATTCTACGGTAGCGGCAGTATTGTTAAACAAAGCTATCGGTGAAAACCTGTACTGTATTTTCGTAAACAACGGACTATTGCGTAAAAATGAATTCCAGAACGTTTTGGAGCAATACAAAGGAATGGGCTTAAACGTAAAAGGAGTGGATGCTTCGGCACGTTTTTTGAATGAATTGGCAGGTATTGAGGATCCGGAAACGAAAAGAAAAACAATCGGACGTGTGTTCATTGAAGTTTTTGATGATGAAGCCCATCTTATTGAAGATGTAAAATGGCTGGCTCAGGGAACGATCTATCCGGACGTAATCGAATCGGTATCGGTAAAAGGACCATCGGCAACGATCAAATCGCACCACAATGTGGGTGGTTTACCGGATTTCATGAAATTACAGGTAGTAGAACCGTTACGAATGCTTTTTAAAGACGAAGTAAGAAGAGTAGGAGCTACTTTGGGAATCAGCCCGGACTTATTGGGAAGACACCCGTTCCCGGGACCTGGATTATCCATCCGTATCCTGGGGGATATTACACCGGAGAAAGTTAGTATCTTACAGGATGTAGATGCGATCTTTATTGAAGGACTGAAAACACACGGATTATACGACAAAGTCTGGCAGGCAGGAGCAATCCTGTTACCGGTAAACAGCGTTGGGGTTATGGGAGATGAACGTACCTATGAAAAAGTAGTTGCGTTGAGAGCTGTAGAATCTACAGACGGAATGACTGCAGACTGGGTACATTTACCGTATGACTTCCTGATGAAAATATCGAACGAAATTATCAATAAAGTGAAAGGGGTTAACCGGGTTGTTTATGACATCAGCTCCAAACCGCCGGCCACAATTGAGTGGGAATAAAAAGAAATTGTAAATTTGAGATAAGTCGTTATAAAATTCTAACTTTATAACGACTTATTCGCTTAAAAATAGTAGTATGAAATATATTGTAACTGTTGTAATTTCAGGACTTTTTATGTCCGGTGTTGTTTTTGGACAAACTAAAAATTACATAGAACATAAGGTAGAAAAAGGAGAAACAGTAGTACAGATTGCAAAAAAGTATAGTGTAACGCCTTACGATATTTATCGGATGAACCCGGATTCGCAAAACGGATTAAAGGAAAATTCGAAAATATTGGTTCCGACAGCTTCCGGTAAAATAATTACTGCAAAAACAGAAGATAAGAAAACCGCAACTAAAGAAGTCCTTAAAGAAAAAGTAAAGGAAACTTTAGGAACGGTAACCATTACACATACGGTAGAACCGAAAGAAGGCGTTTACGGTATTGCTAAAAAATACGGAACCACGGTTGAAGCCATCTACAAAAGCAATCCTGCTGTAGAAAAAGACGGATTGAAAATTGGTCAGGTGCTGACTTTTACCGCTCCGAAAGCAGACAAACAACAGCTTAAAGCTGAGAAAAAAGAATTGAAGCAGGAGCTTAAACAAGCGGCAGCTGCCGGATCGGGCACAGCTTCCGGTAAAGCGGTTTACCATATTGTTGAAGCAAAAGAGACCAAATTCGGTATTGCTAAAAAATACGGTTTAACGGTTCCGGAATTAGAAGACCTGAATCCCGGAATAAAAGAAAACCTGGAAATCGGATACAATTTACGACTGAACAAAAATGTTCCTTCGGTACAGAAAACCGTAGAAAAGGAAATTGAAAAGGTTGCCGAAGAAAATAAATACCTGAGCTACCAGGTAAAACCTAAAGAAACCATGTATCGTCTGACCAAATCGTCAGGATTGAGTGAAGAGCAATTGATCTCTTTAAACCCGGAATTAAAAGACGGTGTTAAAGCGGGAATGGTTTTAAAACTGCCGAATACTTCTAAATTTGACGATGTTAAAACGAACAAAGCTTCTGTTGATATTGTTAAAACACTTAAAAAAGACGGAGAAAAAGAATTGGTATTGTTCATGCCTTTTAACCTGGATAAAATTGCATCCGACTCGATCCGTTCTACACAGGAACGTTTAAAAACGGATAAATTCCTGAACATGACCCTTGATTTTTATGCGGGTGCTTTAGTGGCAATCGACTCGGCTAAAGCCTTAGGTCTGCCGTTAAAAGTTAAGATTTATGACTCTAAGGAAACGAAAAACGCATCGGCAGTAGCGGCAATTATCGATAAAAACAACTTTGCGAATACGGATGCCGTTATCGGTCCGTTTTTTCAGTCTAATGTGGAAACCGCTGCCAATTTGCTGAACCAGTATAATGTTCCGGTAATCTCGCCTTTATCGAATGAAAAAGGGAAACCGTATTCGAACCTGTTTCAGGCAATGCCGAATTCGAATGATGTGAAGCAGAAAATGTTTGACTATATGAAGTCTAAAAACGGCAACATCATTGCGGTGGTCGATCCTAAAAAAGGCTCTTCAAGACAATATTTAAAAGATAACTATCCGTCGGTAAAATTTGCGGAATTAAACGAAAAAGGAAATGTGACGCTGGAAAACATCAAAAGCCTGATGGAAGCCGATAAAACCAATTTTGTTATTCTGGAATCGGAAAGTAAAGTAATGGTGCTGAGTACGCTGAACATTCTGGTGAGTGCTTTATCGCAATTCCAGGTACAGCTGGTAACGCTGGAGAAAAACGAAACCCTGGATTTTGAAGAAATTCCGTTGAGCCGTTTAACCAAACTGAGATTATTGTACCCTTCGGTAGCCAAAGATAACGAAACTCCGGAAGCGGCTATTTTTGCCGGTACATTTAAAAAGAAAAACAACATCTTCCCGAACCGCTTTGCAACAAGAGGTTTTGATGTAACTTTTGATGTTATTGTGAGAATGTTTCAGGAAAACGGATTCCGGGAATCGGTTAACGAAAATGCATCGGAGCAGGTGGAGAACAAATTTGACTACGCAAATATAAACGGAGGCTATTACAATACCGGTGTTTATATTATGAACTATAGTGATGATTTAACTGTAAAAGAAGCAAAATAATGACCTCAAAAGTAACGTATTTAGGAGATTTAAGAACGTCGTCGATTCATTTGCAGTCGGGAAGTGAAATTATATCGGATGCGCCTGTGGACAACAACGGAAAGGGAGAAGCTTTTTCACCCACAGATACCGTGGCGAATGCACTGGCAAGCTGTATGTTTACCGTTATGGGAATAAAAGCAGCTACGATGGATGTTGACTTTTCCGGAGCAACGGCAGACGTAACCAAAGTTATGCAGGCAGAACCGCGAAAAATAGCTGAGATTCATGTGACTTTTAACATGAATATCGAAGCAGACGATAAAACAAAAACAATATTGGAACGAACGGCTTTGACCTGTCCGGTTTATCTGAGCCTGAACCCGGATATTAAAAAAGAAATAATATTTAACTGGAAATAGATAATGGTAAAAGCAGAAAAAGACTATAATTTTTTCGATTGGTGGAAAAAAGCGTTTATTGAAAATTACATCAACTTTTCAGGGCGTGCCCGTCGTTCGGAATATTGGTATTATGTATTGGGTAATTTTATTATTATTGTTCCGCTGTATATCGTATTTATTATTGCTATTGTAACAGGATCGGAAGCATTAATAGGAATTTCAGGTTTCCTGTTGGTGGCTTTTGCACTGGCAACGATCATTCCGTCGTTTGCCGTTGCCGTAAGAAGACTGCATGATACCAATAAAAGCGGCTGGACCTATCTGCTGGCATTGATACCGTTTATCGGTTCCATGATTATCCTGTATTATTTTGTACTGGATGGCGACCATGGAAGAAATGATTACGGCAATGATCCGAAGATGGCACAGAACAATGAAATTGACTTCATAGGAAGAGAATAATATTTTGGATAAAAATAAAGAAGCACTCATCAGGCTGGCTCATACCAAAATGCCCTTCGGAAAATTTGAAGGGCGTTTTCTTATCGATTTACCCGAACACTATATTGTCTGGTACCACAACAAAGGTTTTCCAAAAGGGCAGCTTGGCGAACAGCTGCAGTTGGTCTATGAACTCAAATTAAACGGACTGGAAGAATTAATCCGGAATATAAAAAAGAACTTCCCCAAACCGTAAACCTTTTATTAACGAATAATTGTCAATCTACAGTTATTAATTCTCAATTTATAATTGTACTTTTGCCAAGTTTTTTACACAACTACAACAAACAACAACACAATGAATCAGACGAAATATATTTTTGTTACAGGAGGTGTGACTTCTTCTTTAGGAAAAGGAATTATCGCAGCTTCTTTAGCTAAATTATTACAAGCAAGAGGTTACCGAACGACAATCCAGAAATTTGATCCGTATATTAATGTGGATCCGGGAACATTGAACCCGTATGAACATGGAGAGTGTTATGTAACAGATGACGGAGCCGAAACCGATTTGGACTTAGGACATTATGAGCGTTTTTTAAATGTTCCTACGTCACAGGCCAATAATGTTACGACAGGAAGAGTATATCTTTCTGTAATTGAAAAAGAGCGTCGTGGTGAATTTTTAGGGAAAACCGTTCAGGTAGTTCCGCACATTACGAATGAGATCAAGGAACGTATGCAGTTGCTTGGAAAGTCGGGTGATTTTGACATTGTGATTACAGAAATAGGCGGTACGGTTGGTGATATCGAATCGTTGCCGTATATCGAATCGGTACGTCAGCTATTGTGGGAGTTGGGTGATAATAACGGTATCGTTATTCATTTAACATTAGTGCCCTATTTGGCGGCAGCCGGTGAATTAAAAACAAAACCAACGCAGCATTCCGTAAAAACCTTAATGGAAAGCGGAATCAAAGCGGATATTCTGGTTTGCAGAACCGAGCATGAAATTTCAAGCGACCTGCGTCAGAAATTAGCGTTATTCTGTAACGTTAAAAAAGAAGCGGTTATTCAGTCTATCGATGCTTCAACCATTTATGATGTTCCAAACTTAATGTTGGAAGAAGGATTGGACAGAGTAGCCCTGAAAAAATTGGATTTACCGGAAAAAGCAACACCGGATTTATCACAATGGAATGAGTTCCTGCACAAACTGAAAAACCCGAAACACACCGTTAACATTGGTTTGGTAGGGAAATATGTAGAATTACAGGATTCGTATAAATCCATTTTAGAAGCATTCATTCACGCGGGAGCGGCAAATGAAACCAAAGTAAATGTAATCAGTATTCACTCGGAATACCTGGATGAGAAAACGGTTGCCGATAAACTGAAAGGTTTGGATGGTATTTTGGTTGCTCCGGGATTTGGAGGAAGAGGAATTGAAGGAAAAATAGAAACGGTTCGCTATGCCAGAGAAAACAAAATTCCATTCTTTGGAATCTGTCTGGGTATGCAGATGGCCGTTATTGAATATTCCAGAAATGTTCTGGGTTATGCCGATGCCAATTCGACAGAAATGAACGACAGCACGTCTTACCCGGTGATCAGCATCATGGAAGAACAAAAAAATATTACCGATAAAGGAGGAACCATGCGTTTGGGTGCCTGGAAATGTACTTTAAAAGAAAATACACTGGCACATTCTATTTATGGTAAAACCAATATTTTAGAGCGTCACCGTCACCGTTATGAATTTAACGGAGACTATTTGGAAGCTTTGGAAAATGCAGGATTAAAAGCATCAGGAGTAAACCCTGATACCGGTTTAGTGGAAGTAGTGGAATTAACGGATCACCCGTTTTTCATTGGGGTTCAATACCATCCGGAATATAAAAGTACGGTAGCTAATCCGCATCCGTTGTTTGTACATTTTGTAGAAGCAGCTGTGAAAAATAAAGTTTGTTGCTAAAAATTTTTGCAACTCACCATAAACAATAAACGATTAGAATGGAAGAAAAGAAATTAGACACAAAATCTATTTTAGGATTTGTTTTGATTGCAGGATTGATGATCTGGATGATGTACAACAACATCGACAAAGAGAAACAATCCATTGCAGAAGATGCTCAAAAAGCTAAAGTTGAAAAAGTAGAGAAAGCTAAAGAAGCGGCAGTTACCAAAGCAATTGCCGATACAACTCAGCCGGATTCACTTCGCGTAAAAGCATTGCAAAGTTCTTTGGGAGCTTTCGCATACAGTGCTTCATTGCCTTCTGCAAAAGAAAACGTTACCGAAATTAAAAATGAAGTTTTAACGTTAAAAATCGCTAACAAAGGTGGTTATATCGTAGAAGCTACCGTTAACGGTTTTGAGCAATTCAGCAAAAATTCAAAAAGAAATGTTGAATTAATCAAACAAAACAACGCCAATCTGAACCTTCAGATCAACACTCAGGACAATCGTATTTTAAATACTAAAGACCTTTATTTTGAGCCTACTGTAACAAAAGAAGGGGACAATCAGGTTTTAACGATGAGACTAAAAGCCGGTGCCAACCAGTTTTTAGAGTACCGTTATGTATTGAAACCAAAAGAATACATGATGGATTTCGCAATCCGTTCTCAGGGACTTAGCAATGTTATTAACACGGCTAAACCGCTGGATCTGGAGTGGCAGTTAAAATCATTCCGCAACGAAAAAAGTGTAAGCTATGAAAACAGATACACGGATTTGGTTTACGAATATGAAAGCGGAAAAGACAACTCGTTAAGCGCAACCAGTAAATTAGATGAGAAATCTGCAGAAAACGTTACGTATGTAGCCTTCAAACAACATTTCTTTACGTCTATTTTATTAACAGATACGCCGTTTAAAACAGCTCAGTTAAAATCGGAGAACCTGGTTCACGATGAAAAAATTGACACGGTTTTTACTAAAAACTTCGTCGCAAAATTACCGTTAGAATTCAAAAACGGAGAGTTGAACTATAACATGAACTGGTACTACGGACCGTCAGACTATAAAACATTAAATTCATACAACAAGAACCTGGATGAAGTAATGCCTTTGGGATGGGGAATTTTCGGTTGGATTAACCGTTATGTATTTATCCCTGTTTACGGATTCTTAAGCGGATTTGTTCCTCACGGTATCGCCATTATTATCTTCACGATCTTAGTGCGTCTGGTAATGTCACCGGTAACTTATAAATCATATTTGTCTCAGGCAAAAATGAAAGTGTTGCGTCCGGAAATTGCAGAATTGAATGAAAAATTCTCTAAAGACCCGATGAAGAAACAACAGGAAACAATGAAACTGTACAATAAAGCCGGTGTGAATCCTATGGCAGGATGTTTACCAGCCGTCATGCAGATTCCGGTTTTCTATGCCCTCTTCCAGTTCTTCCCGTCTTATTTTGATTTAAGACAGAAAAGCTTCCTTTGGGCAGACGATTTATCGTCATACGATTCAGTGTTACACTTACCGTTCTACATTCCGTTCTATGGTAACCACGTGAGTTTATTCCCGATATTGGCATCAGTAGCTATTTTCTTCTATATGAAAATGACAACCGGCGACCAGGCAATGAGCACACCTCCGCAGGAAGGTATGCCGGATATGGGTAAGATCATGAAAATCATGATTTATGTTTCACCAATTATGATGTTATTCTTCTTTAATAACTATGCTTCCGGATTGAGTTTGTATTACTTTATTTCGAATACGATCACTATCGGTATTATGCTGGTTATCAAGAACTACATTGTGAATGAAGAGAAAATTCACGCTCAGATTCAGGAGAATAAGACGAAACCTCAGAAGCAGAGTAAGTTTCAAAGAAAGATGCAGGAAATGATGGAGCAGGCGGAAGCACAGAAAAATGCCAAGCAAAACAAAAAATAATTGAAAAGCATCCGTCAGGGATGCTTTTTTTATACAATCCTTATTTACTTTAGCAGTTTAATCATCAGGGATTAAAATTATTTTCAGGATGATACGTTTAGTATAATTAAACCATTACAAAAATATGAGAACAACATTCTTAGCGATATTCACCTTATTGAGCACCATTGCTTTTTCACAGGAAACGAATAAGAACGACGATAAAGGTCAGCGTCACGGATTGTGGAAAGGAATTTACGACGATACCAAATACCCGCGATATGAAGGAACCTTCGATCACGGAAAGGAAGTGGGCGTGTTTAAATATTTTGACAATACCAAAGCCACGGTTGTTATTGCAACCCGTGATTTTTCGGCAAATGACGGTTCCAATTATACGGTGTTTTTTGACCAGAAAGGCAATAAAGTCAGTGAAGGAAAAATAGTGGGCAGAGAATATGAAGGAGAATGGAAATACTACCATAAAGGCGGAAAAGAAATCATGACGCTGGAATACTATTCCAATGGAAAACTAAACGGAACCCGAAAAGCATTTTACCCGAACAAAGCCGTAGCCGAAGAAATTCAGTATGTAAACGGCGTTAAGCAGGGAATGTATAAAAAATATTCCGATAAAGGAGTGGTAATTGAAGAAACAACCTATGTGAACAATCTGTTTGACGGACCTTCTGTTTACCGCAACTCCAAAAATGAAATAATTACCAAAGGACAATTTAAAAAAGGGCAGAAATCCGGAATCTGGAAGTTTTACGAAAACAACAAACTGGTTAAAGAAGTAAACGCTGCCAAAATAAACGATGTGACCTTTAAGATCAAGACCGATACGGACGGGAAAAAGAAACCGACCGAGTTAAAAAGCAAAACCAATTAATAATGTAATTTTGCAAAAAAAATAGAAGAATCATAAATATAAGGTATAGAAATAGATGAAACGTGTAGTTGTTGGTCTTTCCGGTGGAGTGGATTCGAGTGTGGCAGCCTATCTTTTACAGGAACAAGGCTATGAAGTGATAGGACTGTTTATGAAAAACTGGCATGACGATTCGGTTACGATTTCGAACGAATGTCCATGGCTGGAAGACAGTAATGATGCGCTTTTAGTGGCTGAAAAATTAGGGATCCCTTTTCAGACAGTAGATTTAAGCGAACAATATAAAGAACGTATCGTAGACTATATGTTTAACGAATACGAAAAAGGAAGAACACCCAACCCGGATGTGTTGTGTAACCGTGAAATCAAGTTTGACGTATTTATGAAAATAGCGTTAAGCCTTGGTGCCGATTATGTAGCCACAGGGCACTATTGCCGTAAAGGGATTATTGAAAAAGAAGAAGGTAACGTATATCAGTTACTGGCCGGAGTAGACGGTAATAAAGACCAGTCGTATTTCCTGTGCCAGTTATCTCAGGAACAATTGGCAAAATCATTATTCCCGATCGGGGAACTGACCAAGCCCCAGGTTCGGGAAATTGCCGCAAAAATGGAACTGATCACAGCCGAAAAAAAAGATTCGCAAGGACTTTGCTTTATCGGAAAAGTACGCCTGCCGGAATTTTTACAACAGCAGTTACAGCCTAAAGAAGGCTTGATTTTTGAAGTGGATGCGAATCATGCCGTATATACCCAGACCCAAACCGGTTTTGCCTCTCTGGAAGAAGAACTGGCGTACCGGGCGAAGAATATCGACTATACTCCGGAAATGGGGAAAATTGTCGGAAAACACCAGGGTGCCCACTATTTTACGATCGGGCAAAGAAAAGGACTGAATGTAGGAGGAACAAAAGAACCGCTGTTTATTATCGCTACAGATGTAACGACCAATACCATTTACACCGGACAGGGACATAACCATCCCGGATTGTTCAAAAGAGCCTTATTTGTTCAAAAACCGGAAGTACACTGGATTCGTGAGGATCTGGCTTTAGCCAATGGCGAAAAAATGGGAGTAATGGCGAGAATCCGTTACAGACAGCCATTGCAAAAAGCAACGTTATACCAGTTTGAAGACGGTATGTATGTACTTTTCGAAGAACCGCAATCGGCAATAACAGAAGGGCAATTTGTTTCATGGCATATTGGAGATGAATTAGTTGGTTCGGGAGTAATTTCTTAAATTGCGCTTTCTAATTTGTGAAAGCATGAAAAAAATCCTCCCGTTTCTATTCGTATTACTGCACACAGTAACATTTTCACAAGAAGATGCCTGGGTTTATTTTAACGATAAGCCCAATGCACAAACCTATTTGAGCAACCCTCTTTCCATGCTTTCACAAAGAGCGTTAGACAGGAGAGCTGCTCAAAATATTGCGGTCGACATTCAGGATGTACCCATCCACCAAAACTATATCGACCAGATTACAGCCGTTCCCGGAATCAGCGTGATGGCAAAATCCAAATGGATGAATGCCTTACACATCAGAGGAACACAGTCGGTGATTAACGGACTGACAACACTTTCCTTTGTTCATCATGTCGATTTTGCCAACAAAACTTTAAATACCAATAAAAATACAAATACTGCCGCTTCCGGATTGTTTAATAAAACGCTGGATGTACAGACAAACTTTCCTTATGGTGCTTCCGCAGCACAGATTCAGATGCTCAACGGACATTTACTGCACCAGCAGGATTTTACCGGAACCGGAAAGATCATTGCGGTAATGGATGCCGGTTTCCCGGGAGTGGATACCACCGATCCGTTTTTAAGATTAAGAACCAATAACCAGATTAAAGGCGGCTATAATTTCGTGAACCGAAATGCCAATTTCTATACCGGCTTCCAGCACGGTACGCAGGTATTGTCCAATATGGCTGCTTATGTAGACAATCAGTTGGTGGGCACTGCACCGGATGCTTCCTATTATTTATTTGTTACGGAAGACATCAACAGCGAAAGTCCGTTAGAAGAAAGCCTTTGGGTAGAAGCTGCCGAAACTGCCGACAGCCTGGGTGTTGATGTGATCAACTCTTCACTGGGCTATAACCTGTTTACCAATGCGGCCTATAACCATACCTATCAGGATATGGACGGGAATACCACCTTTATAACCAGAGGCGCTAATATCGCGTTTACCCGGGGGATGATTGTAGTGGTTTCCGCCGGAAATGAAGGTGCCAAACCGTGGAAATTTATAACGGCTCCTGCAGATGCTACCAATGTTCTGACGGTAGGAGCGGTGAGCGCTTCAGAAGTCAGAGCCGGATTTAGTTCACAGGGACCAACAGCCGACGGAAGGATCAAACCGGATGTAATGGCAATGGGTGCTGCTTCGGTTGTTACAACACAAACCGGAGAAATAGGCTATAATAACGGGACTTCTTTTTCGGCACCCACATTAGCCGGACTGGTAGCGTGCTTATGGCAGGCATTACCGAATAAAACAAATGCTCAGCTGGTGCAGATCATAAAAGAATCGGCAGACCGCTATACCAATCCGGATAACTTTTACGGATACGGAATACCGGATTTCCAACAGGCCTTAAATACAGCCTTATCGACCGCTTCGTTTGCAGTAAACGGCTTTAACCTTTATCCCAACCCAACAGCGGGAACGATAACCATTACGTCACCAGACAACACCGTTGCCCGTTTTGTGCTATACAACAGCCTGGGTCAGGAAATCATGAAAAAAAATATCAGCAGCCTTCAGGAAGAAACCATTTCCCTGGAATCGTTTACTTCCGGAATTTATTGCTACACCATTGTTTCGGGTGAAGCCACCTTTTCAGGAAAACTAATCAAAAAATAGTATATCTAACAGCATGAACAGAATCACAAAACTTTTCAATATCCAATACCCGATAATTCAGGGTGGGATGATATGGAATAGCGGATATAAATTAGCAAGTGCCGTAAGTAACGCCGGCGGACTGGGTTTAATCGGAGCCGGATCGATGTATCCGGAAGTACTGCGCGAGCACATTCAGAAATGTAAAAAAGCAACAGATAAACCTTTTGGAATAAACGTTCCGATGCTGTATCCCAACATTGAAGAAATAATGAACATTATTGTCGAAGAAGGCGTAAAGATCGTTTTTACCTCAGCCGGAAATCCGAAAACATGGACCGCTTTTCTAAAAGAAAAAGGCATTACGGTTGTACACGTGGTGAGCAGTTCCAAATTTGCCTTAAAAGCACAGGAAGCAGGAGTGGATGCTGTTGTAGCCGAAGGCTTTGAAGCAGGAGGACACAACGGAAGAGAAGAAACCACAACGCTAACGCTGATCCCGATGGTAAAGGAACAAATCAATATTCCTTTAATCGCTGCCGGTGGTATCGCTACCGGAAGAGGAATGCTGGCGGCAATGGTTTTAGGTGCCGACGGTGTACAGATGGGATCCCGTTTTGCAGCATCGGAAGAAAGCTCGTCACACGAAAACTTCAAGCAAACGATCTTAAATGTAAAAGAAGGCGATACCCATTTAACACTGAAAGAACTGGCGCCGGTTCGTTTGATAAAAAACAAATTTTATGAAGACGTACAAACATTATATACCAAATGCCCGACGCCGGAAGAGCTGAAAGAACTCTTAGGCAGAGCCCGTGCAAAACGCGGAATGTTTGAAGGTGATTTGGTGGAAGGAGAACTGGAGATCGGTCAGATAGCCGGATTGATCCACGACATACAACCCGTTTCGGTAATTGTAGCCAATGTTATCGCAGAATTTGAAAAAGCAAAACAGGAAGCCGCAACTTTCTGATAAAACAAAAAACCGGCCTGTTGCCGGTTTTTTTTATATACAATATAATAGGTTACTATTCGGCCATTTTGCGCAGCTGATTCTTGTTTTTGATGCTGATTTTCTTTCCGGTCAGTTCAATTAACCCGGATTTATTGAAATCAGACAGCAAACGAATACAACTTTCGGTAGCGGTACCGATAATACTGCTCAACTCCTCACGCGAAAGCTGAATTTTTAAGGTGCCATCTGCATTAGTGCCAAAAGTATCGCTCAGATACAGTAAGGTCTCGGCAAGGCGTTCTTTTACATTTTTCTGCGCCATAGACACCATGTGGTCATCGGCTTCTTTTAAATCACCGCAAATCGTTTTCATCACATTCATGGAAAACTGATTGTTGTTGTTAAAAAAAGAAAGGATCTCGGTTTTGGGAATAAAACAAACCTGCATGTCTTCCAATGCAATAGCGCTCAGGTTTGCCGGTTCATCACTAATCATAGAGCGTTGCCCTAAAAGCTCACCCGGTTTCACCAGTTTTACGATCTGGTCTTTACCGTTCTGGCTGAGTTTGGATAACTTACAAACACCATCTTTGACACAATAGATACCATTGGTAACATCACCTTCTTCAAAAATGGGTTCCCCTTTTTTAATAATATAAGACGTTTTACAGCTGGCAATCTTTAAAAGCTCCTCTTTACTTAAAGCTTTTAAAGAGCTAAACTCTCTAACGATACATTGTTCACATTTCCCCATATACATTCTCCTTAAAATGGTTCATACAAATATACCAAAAGTATGACAAATATCATATTTTATTGCTACCCTAATTACAACCTTTGTCTCAGGTAAAATGAGCAAATTTATGGATACGCAAAATTGTTTCCATTGTGGTAATGATATTATAAAAGCAGAAGAAATCATTTTTGATGATAAATCTTTTTGTTGTCTGGGATGTAAAACCGTTTACGAGATTTTCAGCCAGAACGACCTGACCTGCTATTATGATTTCGAAAAGGCGCCCGGAGCGACACCACAAGACATAAAAGGGAAATATGATTTTTTAGAAAATGAAAGTATTGTAACCAAACTTCTGGAGTTTGAAGAAAACACAATACATATCGCTTCGTTGTATATTCCCCACATACACTGTAGTTCGTGTATCTGGATCTTAGAGAATCTGCAAAAACTTCAAAAAGGGATCAGCCTGTCGCAGGTGAACTTTTCGCAGAAGAAAGTCAGAATCACGTATGATCCGCAACAAACGAATCTTAAAGAAATAGTCCTTTTGTTAAGTTCAATAGGCTATGAACCGTATATAAGCCTGGAAAATTATGAAGGTGTCAGGAAAACGGTGGACAGGAGCTTAATTTACAAAATAGGGGTAGCATTTTTTTGCTTTGGAAATATAATGCTCCTGTCTTTTCCTGAATACTTTGAAGTAGGCGAGTACTGGATAGACCAGTACAAAGACTTTTTCAGATGGCTGATTTTCGGACTGTCATTACCGGCTTTCTTTTATTCCGGATGGGGCTATTATATATCCGCCTGGAAAAGCATTAAATCCAGAATGCTCAGTATTGACATCCCGATTGCTTTGGGGATTATCGTAATGTTCGTGAGAAGTACGGTCGATATTGTTTTCGACTACGGCCAGGGATTTTTCGACAGCATGTGCGGACTGATTTTCTTCATGCTTTTAGGGAAACTGTTCCAGCAAAAAACCTACAACTTCCTTTCGTTCGAAAGGGATTATAAATCCTATTTCCCGATTGCGGTAACCAAAATCAATACAGACGGTTCGGAAGAAGCAACCCAGGTTTATGAAATCAAAAAAGGCGACCGCCTGCTGATCCGGAACCAGGAATTAATTCCGGTTGACGGTATTTTAATATCCGGGAAGGCCTATATTGATTATAGTTTTGTGACCGGTGAGGAAATCCCGATTGAAAAGAAATCTGGAGATAAAATTTTTGCCGGCGGAAAACAGATCGGAAGGGTTATCGAAATGGAAGTGCTCTATACGGTTTCCCAAAGTTACCTGACACAGTTGTGGAGCAATGATGTGTTCCAGAAAAAAGCCGATTTAAAATACAAAACCATTACCGATACGGTGAGCCGTTATTTTACACCGGCGCTGTTATTGCTGGCTTTCCTTTCCTTTGGTTACTGGATATTCATAGATGTCAACACCGCTTTTAATGTTTTCACAGCCATACTGATTGTTGCCTGCCCGTGTGCGCTGGCACTGACGGCTCCGTTTACCTTAGGGAATGTACTCCGGATAATGGGGAATAAAAAACTCTACTTAAAAAATGCAACGGTGATCGAGCAGATGGCAAAAGTGGACACGATAGTGTTCGATAAAACCGGAACCATTACCTCCAATAAAAAGTCCTCGATAGCCTATACCGGACAGTCATTGAATGAAAAAGAAATCATGCTGATCAAAAATGTACTGCGTGGTTCCAATCACCCGCTAAGCAGAAGGCTGTATGATTTTTTACCCGATGCAGAAAGAGTGGTTGTTTCCGATTTTGAAGAAATTACCGGAAAAGGCATACAGGCAACAATAAAAGAAGCGGCAATAAAGATCGGTTCGGCTTCCTTCGTTGGAAAACAGGAAGAGAACGAAGTAAAACAAACGTCGGTAAATATCAGTATTGATGGTATTTATAAAGGAAAATTCACCTTTGACAACCAATACCGGGACGGATTGGAACAACTGTTCCGCAAGCTGAATAAAACCTATAAGATCAAGGTACTTTCCGGAGATAATGAAGGAGAAAAAGAAACGCTCGCGGGATTACTGCCCAAAAATACGGAACTGATTTTTAACCAGAAACCGGAACAGAAACTGGCCTTCATCAAAACCTTGCAGGACAAAGGCGGAAATGTCATGATGATCGGTGACGGATTGAATGATGCCGGAGCCCTGGCGCAGAGTAATGTCGGGATCTCCATTTCAGAAAATGTGAATGTCTTTTCACCCGCCTGCGACGGTATTCTCGATGCCGGGCAGTTCTCTAAGATAGGCTACTTCCTGAACTATTCCAAAAACGCCATGAAAACCATTATGATGAGCTTTGGCTTGTCCTTATTGTACAATGTGGTCGGGCTGAGTTTTGCTGTAACCGGGAACCTGTCGCCGCTGGTTGCTGCCATTATCATGCCATTAAGCACCATTACCATCGTAAGCTTTGTGACCGTTATGAGTAATCTGTACTCCCGGAAAGCATAATAGTTTTTGAGGAATAGAGTAAGGTGTTGGTTTATAGTGTTTTGGTAGAATCGAAATAAATAAGAAGTATGATAAATATCATATTTTTTGAAAAACGGGTAAAGTAATTTTGTTTAACACAATTTTAAGGTATGAGTGTCATTTATATATTAATCTCCATCAGTATTATCGTTGCTGCGGTCTTTTTGTATGCTTTTATTAAAGCGGTACGAAGCGGGCAATTTGACGACGATTACACGCCATCGGTAAGAATGCTCTTTGATGATGAGCTTGCGAAGAAAAAAAAGAATAAAACAGAAACAAAAATAGAAAAACAGAACTAATTATGGAAGTGCAACAATTTTATTACGACAACAAAATTGTAAAGAAATTCCTTTATGCTTCAATACTTTTTGGAGTAGTGGGAATGTTAGTCGGGCTCCTTGTGGCTACGATGTACTTATTCCCTAATTTAACCGATGGAATTTCCTGGTTGAGTTACGGGCGTCTAAGACCATTGCATACGAATGCGGTAATTTTTGCCTTTGTAGGTAATGCCATTTTCGCAGGGGTGTACTACTCTTTACAACGTTTATTAAAAGCCAGAATGTATAGTGATATTCTGAGTAATATTAACTTCTGGGGTTGGCAGTTAATTATTGTTGCCGCCGTCATAACGTTACCGCTGGGATATACAACATCTAAAGAATATGCAGAGCTGGAATGGCCTATAGATATTGCCATAGCACTTATTTGGGTAGTATTTGGTATTAATATGATTATGACCATTTTGCGACGTAGAGAACGTCATTTATATGTAGCAATCTGGTTTTATTTGGCAACATTTGTGACTGTTGCAGTACTGCATATCTTTAATAGCTTGGAATTACCAATTAGTGCGTTGAAAAGTTATTCTGTTTACGCTGGTGTTCAGGATGCTTTGGTACAATGGTGGTACGGACACAATGCAGTGGCCTTCTTCCTGACCACACCGTTTTTAGGACTGATGTATTACTTCGTTCCGAAAGCGGCTAATCGCCCGGTATATTCATACCGATTATCCATCATTCACTTTTGGTCTTTAATTTTCCTGTACATCTGGGCAGGACCGCACCACTTGTTATACACCGCTTTACCGGACTGGGCACAAAATTTAGGAGTTGTTTTCTCTGTAATGCTGATCGCACCGTCCTGGGGTGGTATGATTAACGGATTACTGACACTTAGAGGTGTTTGGGATAAAGTGCGAACAGAACCGGTATTGAAATTCTTCGTAGTAGCGATTACCGGATATGGTATGGCAACTTTTGAAGGACCAATGCTATCCTTAAAAAATGTAAATGCAATTGCACACTTTACCGACTGGATCGTAGCACACGTTCACGTGGGAGCTTTAGCCTGGAACGGATTCCTGACATTCGGTATGATTTACTGGTTGATCCCGAGAATGACCAAAACACAATTATACTCTACAAAACTGGCTAATTTCCACTTCTGGATTGGTACATTGGGAATCATATTGTATGCTTTACCGCTTTATGTAGCCGGATTTGTTCAGGCACAAATGTGGAAACAATTTAATCCGGACGGTTCCCTGGTTTATGGTAACTTCCTGGAAACAGTAAAAGAAATCATGCCAATGTATGCCATGAGAGCCATAGGAGGAACCCTGTTTGTAATCGGAACTCTGGTATTGGTATACAACATCATCATGACCATCAAAGTAGGTCAGAAAATTGAAGACGAATTAGCAGAAGCTCCGGCTTTACAAAAAATAGCAAGCAGCCGATTAAAAGGAGAAAAATTCCACGGCTGGCTGGAAAGAAAACCGATCCAATTAACCATTCTGGCAACCGTTGCCATCCTGATTGGTGGTATCGTACAGATTATCCCGACCCTGGTTGTAAAATCGAATATCCCGACCATCAGCAGTGTGAAACCATATTCACCGCTTGAACTGGAAGGACGTGATCTATATATCAGAGAAGGTTGTGTGGGATGTCACTCCCAAATGGTAAGACCATTCCGTTCTGAAGTGGAACGTTACGGAGAATATTCCAAATCCGGTGAATATGTATACGATCACCCGTTCTTATGGGGATCAAAAAGAACAGGACCCGATTTGATGCGTGTTGGTGGTAAATATTCAGATAACTGGCATTTTAACCACATGTGGGATCCGCAAAGTACATCGTCAGGATCAATCATGCCGGGCTATAAATGGCTGTTTGACAACAAACCGATGGATTACTCTAAAACGCAGGACAAAATGCGTGCAATGGTTAAACTGGGCGTTCCGTATACGCAAGAAGAAATAACAAATGCTTCAAAAAGTATCAAAGAACAAACCCAGAAAATTGAGAAGAACTTACATGCGGACCCTGACTTCGTGAAAAGTTATGAGGAAAGTAAGAAAAATGCTGCTACAAGAGGGGAAACATTTGTACCGATGCACGATAGAGAAATTGTAGCCTTGATTGCTTATTTGCAACGTTTGGGTACGGATATCAAAGTAAAAAACGTAGCTGAAAATCAAAAATAATTTGTTATGCTAAAGTTTATTAAACACAATATGGAGACTATTTCAGGAATTGAAATTTATCCGATAATCTCATTACTTATTTTCTTCCTGTTTTTCGTAGGATTATATATTTGGGTATTAACCTATAAAAAAGAGAAAATTACAGAAATGAGTAATCTCCCTTTTGAGGACCAAAACACAGCAAACAATCAATAATTGTAAGAAGTATGAAAAAATTTTTTCCAGTATATGTTAGAGTTCCGGTTTTGTTTGCCATCTTTTTTATGGCTGTGGAATTCTGTATCGACTCCGGCGACAGACCTGCCTTTATAAAGTACCCTATGGTATCGGTGATTTTATTACTGTTCTTATTTGTATTGATTGCAATGGAAATGGTTTTAAAAGCGACAAATAATATATTAAACACTTTGCTGACGGAAGAACAACGTAAGCAAAAAGAAATTGAAGAAAATCAGCCATTTACAGAATCCGCATTTTACAAAGGGATAATGCAAAAATTAACCCGCTCCCGAAAAATGGAAGAAGAAGGTGAGTTAATGATGGATCATGATTATGACGGAATCAAAGAATTGGACAACGTTTTACCGCCATGGTGGGTGTATCTTTTCTATGCCTGTATTGCCTTTGCCTTTATTTACCTTATCAAGTTCCATGTTTTAGGACACGACGATCAGAAAGCGGAATATGAAAAAGAAATGGCAGAAGCAAAAATTGCAGTTGAAGAATACAAAAAAACAGCTCCGGATTTAATGGATAAAGAAAAAGTGACCTTATTAACAGATGGTGCTTCTTTAGCCGCAGGGAAAGCAATTTTTGAAACCAACTGTGTAGCGTGCCACCGTGCTGACGGAGGTGGAGGAATCGGACCGAATTTAACCGATGACCACTGGATTTTAGGAGGCGGCATCAAAAACGTTTTCAATACCATTATGGAAGGTGGACGTGACGGAAAAGGAATGGTTTCCTGGAAACCGATAATCAAACCTTCCGATATCCAGAAAGTAGCGAGTTATGTACTGAGTCTGCAGGGTACAAATCCTAAAGACGGTAAAGCAGCCGAAGGAGATGTATGGAAAGACGATAGTGCTCCGGCTTCGGATGCTGCTGCAAAACCGGCAGACAGCGCAAAAGTGGCGACAGTTGCTTTAAAATAAAAAACAAAATATTGCAGGATTCGCATCCGGATCCTGCAATTAAAAAAGAAAGACCATGTCTAATATCCCTGATGAGAGTTTTAGAGATAGTATAGGAACTATTGATAAAGAAGGAAAAAGAGCTTGGGTTTTCCCAAAAATACCGAAAGGAAAATTCTATGAAAAAAGAAAATGGGTCAGTTACTTTCTGTTAGCCTTCCTGTTTTCAGCACCCTTTATAAAAATTAACGGCAACCAGTTTTTGCTGTTCAATGTACTGGAAAGAAAATTCAACTTTTTCGGATTCCCTTTCTGGCCCCAGGATTTCCACTTAGTGGTAATCTCAATGATTGTAGGAGTTGTTTTCGTAACACTTTTTACAGTAGCCTTCGGGCGTATTTTCTGTGGGTGGATCTGTCCGCAGACCATATTCATGGAAATGGTATTCCGCAGAATAGAATTCTGGATTGAAGGCGACAGAGGAGCGCAGATGCGACTGGCCAAACAGGAGTGGAATGCCGAAAAAATAAGAAAAAGAGTCCTCAAGTGGCTGGTGTTCTTTATCTTTTCGTTTTTAATTGCCAATGTGTTTTTAGCCTATCTGGTGGGAAGTGAGCATGTATTGGGAATGGTAAAAGAAGGACCGTTTCACAATACCAGTACGCTGATTGCCTTATTGGTTTTTACCGCGGTTTTCTATTTCGTTTTTGCCTCTTTCAGAGAACAGGTTTGTATCATTGCCTGTCCGTACGGACGATTACAGGGCGTATTACTGGATAACAAATCGATAGTAGTGGCTTACGACCACGTTAGAGGAGAACGCGAAACCGGGCGGGCCAAATTCAAAAAAAATGAAGACCGTTTGCAACAGGGAAAAGGGGACTGTATTGATTGCCGGCAATGTGTAAATGTATGTCCTACCGGAATTGACATCCGTAACGGAACCCAGCTGGAATGTATTAACTGTACCGCCTGTATTGACGAATGCGACCACATCATGGAAAGCGTGAACCTGCCAAAAGGCCTGATCCGATATGCTTCCGAAGATGAGATCGTCAAAAAAGAAAAATTCGTCTTTACCGCAAGAATGAAAGGATATGTGTCCGTATTGGTTATCCTGATCACTGCTTTGGTAGGAATGCTGTTCCTGCGAAACGATGTGGAAGCAACCGTTTTACGTTTACCGGGACAGCTCTATGAACGCAAAGGAGAAAACATCAGTAATGTGTTTACTTTTAAAATAGTTAACAAAACGGTCCGGGATTTTAAAGATGTCCATTTTAAACTGGTAAGTCCGAAAGGAAAAATCATCATGGTGGGAAAACAAAATTTCACCATTAAAAAAGAAGGACTGGCTCAGGGAACTTTATTTATTGAAATAAATCCGGCCTTTTTAAAAGACGATAAAACAAAAGCAATAATTGAAGTATATGATGGTGATTTGCTGATTGAAACCACTACAACCAACTTTTTAGGACCTAGAAGTTTCAATTAATCAAAAGCGGCTATAGCAGGAGTTTCAAATAACGGATTTTTATTTAAAAGAACTATTATGAAAATAAACTGGGGAACAAGTATCGTAATTGCATTCGGATTGTTCATGACCTTTATTTTATACTTTGTTTTCAAAGTACAGTCAGATAAGGATTATGACCATGAAATGGTTACGGAAGAATATTATAAAAAAGAAATGATCTTTCAGCAGCAGCTGGATAAAGAACAGAACGCAGCCGGATTAGCCGATAAATTATCGGTTAATGTGGAGCAGGAAGGTATTGTAGTTACTTTTCCGAAAAGCTTTAATAGTGCCAATATTAAAGGGAAAGTGTCCCTGTACAGACCGTCTAACCAGAAATTAGATTTCGAAACTCCGATTTCGTTGTCTTCTTCAAATTTGCTCATACCTAAAACAAATTTGGTAGACGGTCGCTGGGACATTACAATCGATTGGGAATATGACGGAAAAGCATATTTGAACAAGCAAGTAGTCAATGTCAATTTGTAGTTTTTGCGCTTGTAGTCAGGAGGTTTTTAAATAGGTTTTTAGGTTGTCTCCTCTTGGCTACAAGCTTAAAAATGATAAAACTAAGAATTAGTTATGTTGTTTTCAGCTTTCATTTTCGGATTGATCAGTAGTCTGCACTGCATTGGAATGTGCGGTCCGATTGCCATGATGCTGCCGGTGGATCGAAATAATCAGGCTAAAAAAGTGCTTCAGATTATGCTCTATCATATCGGACGCTTAACGGCCTACGGAACACTCGGACTACTATTCGGAATTGTCGGTAAGGGTCTTTTTCTTGCCGGAATACAACAGCAAATATCTATTATTGCCGGTATTTTAATGATTACAGTCGTACTCATACCGGAAAAAATCTTCGCCCGTTACAATTTTTCAAAACCCGTGTACCGGGTCATCTCCAAAGTAAAAACAAGTCTGGGCAGCCAGTTCCGAAAAAAAAGCTATAAAGCCTTATTTACAATAGGCCTCTTAAACGGATTCCTGCCATGTGGTTTGGTCTATGTAGCACTTTTTGGTGCGATTGCCATGCAGCATGAAGTACTGAGCGTTACCTATATGCTTCTGTACGGACTGGGAACCATCCCGATGATGAGTGCGGTAGTTTATCTTTCCAACCTGGTGAGTATGCCCGTTCGCAATAAAATTCAAAAAGCCATACCTTATGTAGCCGTTTGTATCGGAATGCTGTTTATCATGAGAGGATTAGGATTGGATATTCCTTTTGTTTCCCCGAGCAATATGAGCCTGTTTGTACGCGGAGAGGCACATTGCGGCTAACCGGCAAGCGCTTTACGGACAATTGCCCGTAATTCGGGTATGATTTCTGCTTCAAACCAGGGATTCTTTTTCTGCCATATCCTGTTTCTTGGTGACGGATGTACCAGCGGCAGAAACTTCGGTAAAAACGTCTGGTAATGCGACACATTCTCCGTTAGCGTAGCGAAAGAACGCTCTTTCAGGTAATACTGCTGTGCATACGCCCCGATCAGTAATATAAGTCTTATATCCGGCAATGCCGTGATAATTTCCGCATGCCATTTCGGCGCACATTCCGGTCTTGGTGGTAAATCGCCCGATTTTCCACGTCCCGGAAAACAAAATCCCATCGGAACAATCCCGAAAATCTCCGTATCATAAAACTGTGCTTTGTCCACATTCAGCCATCGCCGCAATTCATCGCCGCTGGCATCATTCCACGGAATTCCGCTGTCGTGCGCTTTCTGCCCCGGAGCCTGACCCACAATCAGTATTTTAGACTGTTTGCTGAACGAAAGTATCGGCTTGGGGGCATACGGCAAAAAATCGCTGCATATCGTGCAGGCACTTATCTTTTCCAGTAAAATATCCATGTTGAAATCGTTTTGACCTACACAAAGATAACGAATCGGGATTGCAATACTATTGCCTGTTTACTCCGGATCGTTCCTGGATAAAGAATCCGGTTTTGGATCTTCAGCCGGAAAAACAAGATCTTCCGGAACAAAACCTTCCGAAAAAAAATCGGCTAAGGAAACAGAATAATATTCACACAAAGTGTAAAGGGTAGAGAGCGTTAAGTTTTGAATACCCATCTCAATTCTGGAGATATTGATCCCGGTATCCATATCGACGTCTTCCTGCCGGATATTCCTGATGTTACGAATGTATTTCAGTCTTTTCGCAAGCGCTTTTAGTAAAGTAGGATGTTTGATTTGTTGCTTCATAGGTCAACAAATTTTACTAAATAAATATTACAATATTCACTACTTATAAGTAGTAATTTGTTAAATTGCTAAGAAAACAGGTATGCTCAAAAAGAAAATAAAATATATCGGAATGGCATCTTTTATAGCGGTAGTGACCTTGTTTATCATAACCAATATTTGGCTGCTGTATTCGGAACATACCGGTACCATCAGCAAAAGCGGTATAAAAAAGAAGCTTGATAACGGGACGGCTCATGCCGGTGGATCCGATGTAGGCTTTCGGCTCACACCGGAATTATTATGGCTCATTTGTAATGATTCGATAATAGGGGACTGCCGTTTCCGCAATAGAAAAGTTATTGTGAGCGGTACGATACTGGAGGAAGGCCGCGACATCGACAACACTTCCTATATCGTATTAAAGGCAGGTAAAATAGAAAATATAGGGTGCTATCTGATCAGTCGCACCCATCCGGCAGAAAAACCGGCATCGGTTGGTGATGTTGTAACGGTTTGCGGAACCTACAAACAATACCTTTTTAACAGTATTGTTATCATTGATGCCGAAATAATAGAATAATTATATGGTCATGGAAAACAACTGCGTTTGCGGTGCTTTTCTTTTTAGACGCAAATCGAAAGCCATACAGATATTGCGGACAAAGGGTTTTCCTTTTTCGGTTACAAAAATGGTATTGTTCTCAATTTTTACCAAATCATCATTTTCCATTTCCTGTAACTGGTCAATTACCTGTTCGATTTCCGGAAAATTGGTTTCCGGCGTCCATGACGTTTCAAAACGGCACATTAGGTTCAGGATATGGCGGCGGATAATAAGATCTTCTTCGGTTAAAAGATGCCCTTTAAATACCGGAAGCTCGTTATTGTCCAGGCGGGCATAATAATCCTCCAGTGTTTTTTCATTCTGCGCAAAAGCATACCAGCTGTCGCTGATGGAAGAAACACCAAGCCCGATCATCAGCTGCGTTTTAGAAGACGTATAGCCCATAAAATTGCGATGCAGTTTTCCCTGTTTAAAAGACTCGTACATGCTGTCGCTTTCAATAGCAAAATGATCCATCCCGATTTCGTGGAAACCGTTTTTTTGCAGGATCATTTTCCCCACTTCATACAACTGGCGTTTTTTCTGATCTTTCGGAACATCTTCGTCCTTAAATCCCCGCTGTCCGTTTCCTTTAATCCACGGCACGTGTGCATAGCTGTAAAAAGCAAGCCGGTGTGGCGCCAGCGATTTTGTTTTTTCAATAGTATCAACCACATCTTTCAGTCTTTGGAACGGTAAACCGAAAACCAGGTCGTGCGAGATAGAAGTATAACCGATCTCTTTTGCCCAGAAAGTAACTTTGGCCACATTGTGGAAAGGCTGTTCCCTGTGGATGGCTTTCTGAACCCGTTCGTTATAATCCTGAACGCCGAAACTTACTCTGCGGAAACCCAGATCGTATAACTTTTGCAAATGTGCCCGTGTGGTATTGTTAGGATGTCCTTCAAAGCTGAATTCGTAATTATCGGCTCTTTGGGCTCTTTTAAAAATACCCAGCAATAACAATTCTAAGTTGGCCGGTGAGAAAAAAGTAGGCGTACCGCCACCCAGGTGAATTTCCTTGATGAGCGGTGTTTCCGGCAAGGCATCACAATACAGATCCCATTCCTTTAAAACGGCCTGGATGTACTTGTCTTCCACATCATGACGTTTTGTAATACGCTTATGACAGCCGCAAAAGGTACACAAACTCTCGCAAAAAGGTAAATGAATGTACAGGCTGATTCCTTCTGTTGCATTACTTTCGGTAAACGATTTTACAAAACTTTCCTTCCATTTGGCTGTACTGAAACTTTGCTCATCCCAGTAAGGAACGGTCGGGTAACTGGTATATCGGGGTCCGGGGACGTTGTATTTTTGAACCAATGAGATTGCCATAGTTGATGTGATTTTTCAAATTCAAAATTACGCCGGGCAGCTTCGCGAAAAAATGATATTTATCATACCGAAAACATTAACAAAGGGCTACTCACTTTTTTTGTACTTTTAGACCTTGAAAATTACCCTCATGAAAACAAAAATTTTTAGTCTGCTATTCTTTGTCTTCTTTTTAACAGCTTGCCAGGCGCAGGTAAAAAAAGGAACGCAGCTGGTTGCTCCGGATGCTTTTGAAAAAACAATCACGGAAAACAAAGGACAGCTAATCGATGTGCGTACGCCTAAAGAATACAATTCCGGACATTTGAAAGGAGCAAAAAACCTGCACCTTTACGACCAGGACTTTAGCCAGCGTGTTGACAAACTGGACAAAAAACAACCGGTATATGTATATTGCAAAGCGGGTGGCAGAAGTGCCGAAGCTGTTGAAATTTTACAGCAGAAAGGATTTCAGAAAATCGTAGAACTGGACGGTGGTATGGATGCCTGGAATGACAGCAAAAAACCGGTTCAGAAATAAACTAGCGTGACAAAACTGGATTACATATTGTTACTGTTATGCCTGCTTACCTTGTGTTTCGTGGGCTATTTGCTGTACCGTTTGAAACGTTTGGAAAAAGAAAAGAAATACATGCAGGTCAAGTATGTCGATTTTGAAGAACGCTTTAATCACCTGCAACTGGAAACACTGGAATCCAAGTTAAATCCGCATTTGTTTAAAAACATACTGAATTCCATACAGTCGCATGCCTACCAGACCTATTTTGCAATGGATAAATTATCGAACGTACTGGATTACATACTGTATGAAAGCCGGCAGCGTTTTGTGAGTCCGAAAGAAGAAATTGACTTTGCCCTGAACCTGATTGAAATCAATAAAATCAAAATCAGTCCGTTGTTTGCGCTGACAATCAAAAAGAAAATTGACGAAAACGACAGCATGTACCACCAGCGGTTACTGGCGCCTTTAATTTCGATCGATTTAATCGAAAATGCGTTTAAACATGCCGATCTGCAAAGTTCGGATGCGTTTATTACCGTTGTGATCGAATTAAAAGCCAATGTTTTTTCCCTGACGGTCTCCAATAAGATTTCCAATAAAATGACGTTTAAAAAAGAAAACAGCGGTTTGGGTTCCGAAACGCTGGAGCAACGTCTGAAAATTATTTATAAAAACCATTACAAACTGGACAAATTCGTTGAAGGAGATGTCTATTTTGCCCATTTAAAAATTAACTTACGTGAGCACAAAACTCAAATGCTTGCTTCTTGACGACGAATTACCGGGATTAACCTATCTCAAAATGCTCTGTGAGCAAATTCCGGAACTGGAAGTGGTACGCGCCTTTAATAATCCCGAAACCTTTCTGGCGGAATGCCGGGAATATGAATTTGACGTGTTGATTTCCGATATTGAAATGCCAGGAATGAACGGTCTGCAGGTAGCGAATCTGCTGCAGGACAAAGCAGTCATTTTTACAACAGCCTATAAAGATTTTGCAGTGGAAGCCTACGAGCTTGATGCGGTGGACTATGTCGTGAAACCCATTAAAAAAGAACGTTTGCAGCAGGCAGTACAAAAAGTACTCAAACGCGTGGAAAGTTCTGCCAAAACCGTTAAAAAACACTTACAGCTCAATACCGATAAAGGCAAAGCCATATTACCGATAGAACAGATATTCTTTATCAAATCGGCAGAAACCGACAGCAGGGATAAAATCATTTATTTACAGGATCTTACCAAACTGGTTGCTAAGAACTATTCGTTCGATAAATTGCTGAAACAGCTTCCGGCCGAAGAGTTTTGCCGCGTCAATAAAAAAGAAGCGCTGGCTATTAAAAACATCCAGTTCTATTCCCACGATGAAATTACGGCATCCCTGACGGCATCAAACGGAAAACCGTTCAGCTTTAGTTTGAGTGAAAGCTACCGTTCGGAGTTTCTGGAAAAAGTTAAGATTTAAATTTCATTACATTTTTTTACCGTCTTGTTACAAGTCGCGTTTCAAATAGTGTCAATTTGTTTTTTTTCAATTCATTATATAGCACCTTTGCGCTAAAATAAGTGTAAGCCAAAAAGATAACATCATGAAAAACTTCAAAAACAGTTTCTTCTACATTGGAATAATCGGTGTAACATCAGCTTTGATGTATTGGATTGTACAAAACGGAAAAGGATTAGAAGCCGGCCGCCATATCGTAGTCGCTAATTCCGGAAACAGCCAATGGCAGGAATTTCTCAGCTCTTTAACGCATAACTTAACGCATCCGCTGGCTATATTACTGGCACAAATCGTAACCATTATATTTGTTGCCCGCTTGTTCGGGGAACTGTGCAAAAAAATAGGACAGCCAATGGTGATTGGTGAAATCATCGCCGGTATTGTCCTTGGTCCCTCTTTGGTAGGAACCTATTTCCCGGAATTTTCGGCCGCCTTGTTCCCGGAAGCCTCGCTGGGGAACTTACAATTCCTGAGCCAGATAGGACTAATCTTGTTCATGTTTGTAGTAGGGATGGAACTGGACCTGAAAGTACTGCAAAACAAAGCTAAAGAAGCGGTGGTAATCAGTCACGCCAGTATCGTGATCCCGTTTACCTTAGGACTGGTTTTAGCCTATTTTATCTATACACAATTTGCACCGGACGGTGTTGAATTCCTTTCTTTCGGACTGTTTATCGGGATTGCAATGAGTATTACCGCCTTTCCGGTTTTAGCCAGAATTGTACAGGAAAGAGGATTGCACCGCACCAAACTGGGTGCAATGGTAATTACCTGTGCCGCAGCCGATGATATTACGGCATGGTGTATCCTGGCAGCGGTAATCGCGATTGTAAAAGCAGGTTCTTTTTTAAGTTCCCTGTACATCATTGGGCTGGCCATCGTGTATGTGATCCTGATGTTAAAAGTAGTACGCCCGTTCCTGAAAAGAATCGGCGATTTATATACCAGTAAAGAAAGCATCACCAAATCGGTAGTCGCAATTTTCTTTTTAACCTTGCTGATTTCGTCTTATGCTACCGAAGTAATCGGGATTCACGCGTTATTCGGCGCTTTTATGGCGGGAGCCATTATGCCGGAAAACATGCGATTCCGTAACATTTTCATCGAAAAAGTAGAAGATGTTTCCCAGGTAATGTTATTGCCGCTGTTCTTTGTATTTACCGGTTTGCGCACGCAGATAGGCTTACTGGATGATCCGTATTTATGGAAAGTATGCGGATTGATTGTCCTGGTTGCCGTAGTGGGTAAATTTGTGGGAAGTGCGCTCACGGCTAGATTTGTCGGGCAGAACTGGCGCGACAGTTTAACCATTGGGGCCTTAATGAATACCCGCGGACTGATGGAACTGGTGGTGTTAAACATCGGTTATGATTTAGGCGTTTTAAAACCCGAAATCTTTGCGATGATGGTTATCATGGCTTTGGGAACAACCTTAATGACCGGACCGGCGCTGGACCTGATCAACTTTATTTTCAAAACGAAAAACGATATCATTCCGTCCGAGATCAGCCAGATCAGCAAATACAAAGTACTGGTTTCGTTTGACACACCCGAAGAGGGAAGAGGCTTGCTGCGTTTAGCCAATACTTTTGTAAAGAAGATGAAGAAAAATGCGATGGTTACCGCCATGCACATTCCGCTTAGCAACGAAGTGAACCCGTTTAATGTGGAAGAATTCGAGGAACAATGCTTTAAGCCGATTTTAGCGGAATCGAAAGAACTGAAACAAAAGGTAACCACCCTGTTTAAAACATCAACAGATATCGATTCGGATGTGATTGAAGTATCCAATAAAGGAGAATTTGACCTGGTTCTGATCGCGCTGGGACAATCCATCTTTGAAGGAACCTTACTGGGGAAAATTTTAGGATTTACAACCCGTATCATCAATCCTGAAAACCTGTTGAATAAATTCACCGGAAAGGAAAAACTATTCGAAAATTCGCCTTTTGACGAACGTACGGAACAAATCCTGGCCAAAACGGATGTTCCGGTTGGTGTATTGGTCGATAAGAACTTTGAAAAAGCAGACCGCGTTTTTGTAACGCTTTTTGATAATTCGGATGCCTTTTTAATTGATTATGCTCAGAAACTGATTGCCAATGTAGAATCGCAGGTTACCGTACTGGATGTAGTGGGGAATATCAAAAACAATGCGACCATTAAAGAAGGCATTCGCGCGATCGAGCAACAGGCACCAAATCATATTAAATTACTGAACGAACGTAAAATAGAAAAAGATTTCCTGCAGGAGCAGGATCTGATGATTATCAGTGTGGACAGCTGGAAAAAACTGGTTGAATCCAGAAGTACATGGCTGAACAATACGCCGTCACTTTTAATTCTGAAGCCTTAAAACTTAGTTAAGAATTTAAAATACCGTTGGCAAATTGTATTTTTGACAGTAAATTTACAGTATGATGAAAATTGCAGTCAAGAATATGGTTTGCCAGCGTTGCGTTTTAGCCGTTACGCAAATTTTAGATAAAATCGATCTTCCGTACCAAACCGTTATTATGGGCGAAGTGACGCTTGCTGACGATATGCCTGCCGAACAAAAATTAAAGCAGTTTTCTGATGAACTGGAAGCCATCGGGTTTGAAATCATTGACGATAAACGCAAACAGCTCATTGAAAAAGTGAAAGGGGCAATCATCAACTTTATTCACTACGATCAGGAAAAAACAAAACTCACCCTTTCCGAATTCCTGTCGGACAAAGTGCAATACGACTACAACTACCTGAGCAGCCTGTTTTCTGAAATGGAAGGCATTACCATTGAAAAATACCTGATCAACCAGAAAATAGAAAAAGTAAAGGAACTGATCGTTTACGATGAACTTTCCTTAAAACAAATCGCCGATTTACTGGGTTACAGCAGCGTAGCCTACCTGAGCAATCAGTTTAAAAAAGTAACCGGGCTAACACCTTCCCACTTCAAAAACATCCGTTCTGAAAAAAGAATCCCTTTAGATAAAGTGTAAATCTTACAACTCTATTGTAAAATTCCACAACACTTTCCATAGCGTTATGATCGAACTTTGTACTATCAAAACGAGATACTATTATGGAAGCCACTATCAAAAATTTTCCGGTAACCGGAATGACCTGTGCTTCTTGCGCAGTGAGCGTAGAAAGCATGCTGAAACACCAGAAAGGTGTTGTCGATGCGGCCGTTAATTATGCGAATGCCTCAGCAAAAGTTGCCTATAATCCGGGAGAAGCTTCTCTGGAAGAATTCAAAAATGCCATTCAGTCCATTGGTTACGATATGATCATCGAAGAAGATGTGAACGTGAATGAAGTTATAGCAGCACAAAATAAAAATCATTACGAAAAGCTAAAAAACAAAACAATTGGCGCTTCAATCCTGACCCTGCCGGTATTTATTATCGGTATGTTTTTTATGGATATGCCATACGGCAATCTGATCATGTGGTTTTTTGCCACTCCGGTTTTGTTTTGGTATGGAAAAGATTTTTTCAGCAATGCCTGGAAACAGCTACAGCACAAATCGGCTAATATGGATACGTTGGTGGCGTTAAGCACCGGAATTGCCTATCTGTTCAGTGTTTTTAATACTCTTTTTGCCGATTTCTGGCACAGCAGAGGCGTCCATGCCCATGTGTATTTTGAAGCGGCAACAGTGGTGATTACGTTTATCCTTTTAGGGAAACTACTGGAAGAAAAGGCAAAAGGCAATACGGCTTCGGCCATAAAAAAACTAATGGGATTGCAGCCCAAAACGGTTACACTGGTTAAAGACAACGGTGACTATATGGAAGCACCGATAGAATCCATTGTATTTGGCGATTTGATACTGGTAAAACCGGGCGATAAAATTGCGGTTGACGGGGAAGTGGTTTCCGGTAGTTCCTTTGTGGATGAAAGCATGATTTCGGGTGAGCCGGTTCCGGTGGAAAAAGAAAAAGGTGCCAGGGTATTTGCGGGAACACTCAACCAGAAAGGAAGCCTGCAGTTCAGAGCCGAAAAAGTGGGCGGTGAAACGCTGCTGGCACACATTATCAAAATGGTTCAGAATGCACAGGGCAGTAAAGCTCCGGTTCAGAAACTGGTCGATAAAATTGCCGGGATATTTGTACCGATAGTATTGGGAATTGCCGTAGTAACTCTGATTGTCTGGATAGTTCTGGGTGGCGAAAACGGCTTTACACAGGGATTAATGGCAATGGTTACCGTACTGGTTATTGCCTGTCCGTGTGCATTAGGTCTGGCTACGCCAACGGCGATTATGGTTGGTGTAGGAAAAGGAGCCGAACAGGGAATCTTAATTAAAGATGCGGAAAGTTTAGAGCTGGCACAAAAAGTAGATACGATCATCCTGGATAAAACCGGGACAATCACCGAAGGGAAACCAAAAGTAACCGGGATACAGTGGCTGGCAGGCGACAGTTCGAAAGCTGCTATTTTAAAAACAATCGAAGCACAGTCGGAACATCCGTTAGCACAGGCTGTTGTGGATGCGTTTGAAGGGCTGAATACCGTTGCGATAAACGAATTTGAAAGCATTACCGGATTTGGAGTCCGCGCTAATGTGGACCACGAAATTTACTTTATCGGTAACCAGAGATTAATGGAGCAGAAAGGGATTGTGATTTCGGAAGAATTAAAACAGTTTGCCGCCGGTTATTATGCAAAAGCCGCTACGGTTTTATTCTTCGGTTCGCTTGAAAAAGTACTGGCGGTTATTGCCGTTCAGGATGCGATCAAACCAACTTCGGTACAGGCCATACAGGAATTACAGGATAACGGTATTGAAGTAATCATGCTCACAGGCGATAATGAAGCTACAGCAGCTGCGGTTGCCGGACAGCTAAACATTAAACAGTTTAAAGCAGGTGTATTGCCGCAGGATAAATCGGCCTATGTGAAACAGCTGCAGGAACAGGGAAAAGTGGTCGCGATGGTTGGTGATGGTATTAACGACAGTGCGGCTTTGGCACAGGCAAATGTGAGTATTGCCATGGGTAAAGGTTCCGATATTGCGATGGACGTAGCCCACATGACGATTATTGCGTCCGATTTAAAAAAGATACCGGTTGCGATCCAGCTGTCAAAACAAACCGTGAAAACGATCAAACAAAATTTATTCTGGGCATTTATTTACAACATTATCGGTATTCCGATTGCCGCCGGAATATTATACCCGATAAACGGATTTTTACTGAATCCGATGATTGCCGGAGCTGCTATGGCTATGAGCTCCGTGAGTGTGGTGAGCAACAGCTTACTGCTGAAATTTAAAAAGTAAAAACAAGATTAATCATAAAACAAATATCAAAATGGAAACGATGAAATTCAAAACCAATATCAACTGTTCCGGATGTGTTCAGAAAGTAACCCCGGTATTAGATCCGTTAGTAGGCGAGAACAACTGGAAAGTGGAAACGGAAAATCCTAAGAAAATATTAACCGTTACCAGCGATGTTCCGGAAAGCACGCTGATGGAACAGGTGAAAAGTGCCGGATTTAACATTGAAAAATATACCGAATAAAAAAAGCCTCAGTATTGAGGCTTTTTTTATTATTCTCCGTTTTTGTCTACAACCGGACGGTTTGGACGGTTTGCCAGTTCCCAGGCGGTGGCAAAAGCCAGTCTGGCTCTTTTTTCCAGTAAATCATATTCGATTTTATCCGGTGTATCGCCCGGCTGGTGGTAATCTTCATGCACTCCGTTAAAGAAGAAAATCGCCGGAATTCCGTGTTTTGCAAAGTTATAGTGATCGGAACGATAGTAGATTTTCTCCGGATCGTTGCGGTCGTTGTATTTATAGTCTAATAAAAGGTTGACATATTTTTTATTGGCTTCTTCGTTGATATTGTGCAAATCGGTACTCAAACGATCCGATCCGATAACGTACACATAATTACCATTGTCTTTATGTGCCGGATCACGTCGGCCGATCATGTCGATATTGATATCGGCAATAGTATTTTTTAAAGGGAACAAAGGATGTTCGGAATAATATCTTGAACCGTGTAAACCGTGTTCTTCACCGGTTACGTGTAAAAACAGTATCGAACGTTTTGGTCCGTGTCCGGCTTTTTTAGCATCCATAAACGCCTGAGCGATTTCTAACAGCGCAACAGTTCCGGAACCGTCATCGTCTGCACCGTTATAGATCTCACCGTTTTTCATGCCCACATGGTCATAATGTGCCGAAATGACCAATACCTCATCCGGTTTTTCCGAACCTTCAATGTACGCCCAGATGTTTTCGGAATCGTTCAGCTTCGGACTGAAAGCACGAACCATAAATTCTGAGGGTACTTTCTGGTAAAAACTATCGGCTCCTTTGGGATAGGAGATTCCCATTTTTTTATATTCCGAAATAATATATTCTCCGGCTTTCTTCTGTCCCGGTTCTCCCGTATTTCTTCCTTCCATTTCATCGGAAGCAACGATATACAGGTGCTTTTTTAATTCTTCTTTATTGATTGTGCCAATGTATTTGGAAACATAATCTTTAGAAGATCCTTTTTGGGAAGAACAACTTCCCATAAATAAGGACAGTGCCAAACTGCAAAGAATTATTTTTTTCATGCTGTTATGATTGTGGTTTTAAATATGAGTAGTCTAAAATAACTTTTTGTTTCATTATTTTCCGCGTTTTTTTCTACTTTTTTAAAAAGGATGTTAAAAAACGGTATTTTCGAAAAACAATTTAGTCAAAACATTCCATTAGCAGCAGGTCACCTTCCTGATGCTCAATCGTTACGATGCCGTCCAGCACCACATGATTGCTGCTTCCGGTGCGGTAACCAATGGTCAGGCTATCGCCCTGCAATGGATAAAAAAGGTTTTTGGAATGGATACCGTTTACATTGCCGATAGGAATAAGGGAAATAATCGTATCGGCCGGGTACCATTTTTCAAATTTATTAGGTAACAGGAATATCTTTGAATGGTCATCGAGGATTACAATTTTTAACCGATTGCGGTACTGAACGATATTGGTAATATTCGTAATCGTGTGATCGGCTCTTTTGCCGGTTGCCCAAACGACGTTTACGGCAGGAATTTTTCGTTCGATAAGGTAATCGAAAGCCTTTTCCAGATCGGTTTTTTCCTGATCCGGCGTGTGGACAATCTCGATGGGATATTGGGTCTGCTTATAGTATTCGGTATCAAAATCACGGTCAAAATCTCCCAGCAATACATCCACCTTAATACCCAGCTTTGCCACGCGCTCCATAGCCGAATCCAGAACAATTACCAAAGGCGACCATTCTAATAGCTGTCCCAGTAATTCTGCATCACAGGGTGCTCCGTTGGCAATTATTAAAGCGGGTTCCTGATCATCGCGGACAATATGGTGTGAAGACATTTTCTTTCTTTTGGATTCGTTCAAAAGTAAGGAATGATTTTAAAACAAAAAAGACAACTTTTAAAAGTTGTCTTTTCAGGTTTATTCTACCGTATAATCCAGTTCGGATACTTCCGAGAGGCTGAAATAGCCTAGCGGATAATTAGTCAGGTTGTTCTGGTTGATCACGTTTCCGCGAACGGTTGCCGGTGGTGTCTGAAACGGACCGCCGCCACCGCCGTTGGCAACACTGATTAAAATGCTCATATAGTTGAAATACTGTTTTGAAATACCCATCAGGCGGATATTAACATTGTCATTCGCTACCATATCTTCATGTATGTACAGGTCGAAAGTTCTGTTTCCCTGAACGAAACGGTCGTCGGAAACATCAAATTTTGCCAAAGTGCTGTTGCGTATATAACGGAATAAATAATAGTTGTCTTCATTTGCCGGATCATCGTAAAATGTTTTCAGCTCGATATCTTTCCCGGTAAAACCGCCATTGTTATTCTGTTCCACATATAAAATGTCGGATACGCCTTTTAGCTTTTCGGTGGCTTTATAGGTCACGCCCTGTGAAACAATGGTCAGCGTATAGGTTTCGTTAATAACCGGCTGGAAGTTGTTACAGATGTATTCCCCGGTACCGCTCACGGTTTCGATAAAATCAAAAACGGTATTGGCACTGTTGGTAATATAAACCGTAGCCCCGGATACTTTCGGGATGGTATTGCTGTAATAATCGGTAGTAGTGGTCAGCGTGATTTTCTGAACGTCACCCGGAGTACCTTTAATCCAGTTAATGGCTGCATCTACCACCAGGCGCGGCGGTGCCGTATCCAGTTTTACATCCACGACATCTTCACAGCTGCTGCTCAGTGCGCAGATAAAAAGTACCGATAAATATTTGAATATTGTTTTCATGATCTGATTCTTTTATAATGTCTTAATAATCAATTTAGAATTTAAAGTTGTACGTTACGGATGGCACCATTCCAAAAATGGATAGTCGTAAGGCTTCATTTCGTCCGGTATCTTCATTTTGACGGAAGGAAATGGAAGCGGCATTTTTACGGCTGTAAAGGTTGTAAATACTGAAAACCCATTCTCCCTGCCAGCCTTTTTTCTTATCCGGTTTTGGTACATAGGTAGCCGAAACATCCAGGTGGTGATACAACGGCAGACTGTTGTCGTTTCTTCCGCCATAGCTTGGCACGGAAATTCCCTGATATTGGTACTGACCGTTCGGGTAGGTTACCGGCTGTCCGGATTGTAACGCAAAGATTCCTCCAAAAGTCCATTTTTCATTATAGGCATAACTTCCCGTTACCGATAAATTATGGGTTTTGTCATAACCGGTACGGTACCAGTCACTGTTGTTGATCCCCAATTCGTCCGGTGTTCTTCCCGGTGTCTGCTGTTCCGATCGGGATAGGGTATAGGAAACCCATCCGGTTAATTTTCCGGTATTTTTGCGAAGCAGAACTTCTAAACCGTAAGCACGGGCACGTCCGGGTAAGATAACCTGCTCAATGGCATTATTCGCAATTAAGTCGGCACCGTCAATGTAGTCCACACGGTTTTTGATTTTCTTATAGAACGTTTCTAATTCCAGGGAATATTTGTCGTCACTGAAATTTTTAAAGTACCCCACAGCAAACTGATCCAGAATTTGCGGTTTCAGGAAATTATCACTTGGTGCCCAGACATCCAGTGGTGTTGGCGAAGCCGTATTGGAAATCAGGTGCAGGTACTGGCTCATACGGTTGTAACTCGCTTTTACCGACTGATCGTCGTTTAAAGCATAGGCAACCGATAAACGCGGTTCAAGATTGTTAAAGCTGGCAATGGTTTTATTGCTTCCGTAATATTCTGTTCCGATAGGCGTAGCTTTTTCATAGATTTTAATATCGTTGTTAAAAACTACAGCCTGGTCGTTTTGATATTTGTTAATGGTCTGTGCTCCCAATCTGTAAAACATGGAGTAACGCAAACCATAATTAATGGAAAGGTTTTCGGTTACTTTTTGTTCGGCATCGATATATAAGGAAGGCTCAAAAGCATATTTTTTATCCAATTGATCCGCATTGATACCGGAATTCGGTTTATTCGGTTTAATGGTTCCCGGATTAAAGTCATAATAAATGGTATTCAATCCGTAGCTTAACTGCATTTTATCGGAAACGTAGTGTTTCAGATCATATTTGAAATTGTAGTTCTTAATACCGGAATCCCAGTTAAAGCCTGCAAAATCAAGTGTTAAACCATAATAATAGTCACTGTAAATCAGGGACATATTGGAGAATAACTTGTTTGAAAACAGGTGGTTCCATCTTAAGTTCACAACGGTATTACCGTAGGTGTTTTCAAAGCTGTCGTTCAGGCTGAACACATCACGGCCAAAATAGCCGGACAGGTAAAGGTTGTTGTTGTCGTTTAATTTGTAGCTCAGTTTGGTATTCAGATCATAAAAGTAAGCCGAGTTTTTGTTGTCGGTTAATTTCAGGAACAAATGCGCATACGAGCTTCTTCCGGCAACAAGAAAAGAACCTTTGTCTTTAGAAATAGGGCCTTCGGCAAGTAAACGGCTCGAAATCAGACCGATTCCGCCATTCATGTGAAACTCCTTACTGTTTCCTTCTTTCTGGTAAATGTCCAGTACGGAAGACAAGCGGCCTCCGAAACGCGCCGGAATACCGCCTTTATACAGCTTTAAATCCTTTATCGCATCGGAGTTAAAAACGGAAAAGAATCCGAAAAGGTGGGAAGAATTGTAAATGGTAGCTTCATCCAGTAAAATCAGGTTCTGATCGGCAGCACCGCCACGAACGTTAAATCCGGACGCCCCTTCACCGGCATTGGTTACACCGGGCAGGGTTAGTATGGACTTCAATACGTCTGTTTCCCCTAAAACAACCGGCATTTTTTTGATCTCCTTGATCGTGAGTTTGTTCACACTCATTTCCGGACGCCGGATATCGACTTTCTTCTTGTTTTCGGTAATCACGACTTCCTGCAGATCCTGTGAATTTTCGCCCAGTGAAAAGTTTTTCCGGGTGTTCTGATTCAGATCTATTGTCTGTTCGATACTCTGGTAGCCGATGTAATTAATCTGAACGTTGTAGGTTCCTTTGGGAACGGTAATGGAATAAAATCCATATTCGTTTGTAGTTGTACCGGTTTGCAGGCTTTTGATGTAGATAGTAACACCAATAAGTGTTTCGTTGTTCCTGGTATCCGAAATGGTACCGCTTAAGGTCACTTTCTCCTGAGAAAACAGATAACTCGTGGAGAGTAGCAGTAGGCTGATAATAATTTTAATGTTCATTTTTTGTAACTTTCGTTTTTTGATAGTGTTGATGATTAAAACTTTTGCAAAGATATTCTGTGAAGGAAAAATTAAGTTAAAATTTATTTAAAATATTGATTTATTATACAAATGGCGTTGGTATAAAAAACAACCTCTAATTTGCTGAAAGCATTTTGATTACTTTAAATTTGCCCCCATGAGACCACGCCTTACTTATGAGAACTTCTGGGTTCGAAATACCACTTTTTACCTACTGCTTTTTTTCCTTTTTTTCTTTAACGAATACGTCGAAAAGAAACCGGAAAAGACTTCAGAAAGAATTCTGGTCGAACTAATCGTAATATTATCAGCCATTTATTCGGCTGTGCTCTTTAGTAACGTAATTCTTGTAAGAAAATTTCTTTTGGAGAAGAAATATTTTACTTTTTTTAGGTTTTTCCTTGCTTTCTGGTGCTTTTACATTATTGTTCAGGTAACTTTTATGCGGTATATGGGGGAGTTTACCTCTCTTTTTAATGAGATATTGGGAACACTTTTTATGGTTTTTATCGGTTCCGGTATTTATTTTATCCATTTATGGGTCATACAAAATGTTTTCAGGACACAGAAAAAGCTTTTAAACTCACAGGCAGAGCTCACTTTTTTAAAGCAGCAGCTCAACCCGCACTTTTTACTCAATGCAATGAACAACCTGTATGGCGACGCACTGGCCGAACCGGAAACGGTTGCCGATAAGATATTAAAGCTTTCCGGCTTGCTGCGCTACCAGATTGAAGCTACCAAAAAAGAATATGTTTCCCTGACGGAAGAAATTGATTTTGTAAACAAATACATTGGTTATCACCAGTATAAAAGCCACAATTTAAAAGTAACACAGGAGTGGCAAGGAAGCTATGAGGATTTTTATATCCTGCCGCTGGTTTTCATGACGCTGATTGAAAATGCGGTTAAGTTTTCACTGGAATGCGAAAGCCCTTATGTGGACATAAACTGGAGCTTTAAGGACGACCACCTTATTTTTACCATTGAGAACAATTGTTTGAAAGAAGGTTCGTTTTTAGAGAGTACCGGCCTCGGACTGGAAAACCTGAGAAGGAGGCTGATCGTATCGTTCGTGAAGCATAAAATTACTATTGATAAGGATATTAGCGGAATTTTTAAATTAGAATTACAATTATGGAAGTTAAATATAAATGCTTAGTTGTTGATGACGAAAAGCCAGCTCACAAGGTCATCAGGTCGCATATTTCGCATTGTAAGGAACTGGAATATTGTGATAGTGCCTATAATGGGAATGAGGCAATGAATTTCATCAGGAAGCAGGAGTACGATATCATCTTTTTGGATATCAACATGCCTTTGGTGAGTGGTATCGAGCTGATGGAAACAATGCCGCAGCGGCCGGTTACGATTGTTACCACTGCCTATTCCGATTTTGCCCTGAAATCGTACCAGCATGATGCTGTGGATTATCTGCTAAAACCGATTTCGCTGTCGCTTTTTATGAAAGCAGTAGCAAAAGCCAAATTGTTTTGTGAAGCCCGGAACAGTAAAAACACCATTAAAAGCAACATACAGCTAAAGGTAAACGGAGAAATGATGGACGTGCTTTTAGACGATATTGTCTGTATTGAAAGTGTGGGCAATTACCTCAAAATATACCTTCAGTCCGGTGTGATTCCGGTGGTGGTTTACGGTAGTCTGATCGAAATCAAAGAAAATCTGGATGAGAATTTTATCCAGGTACACCGTTCACACATTGTAAACAGAAGCCACATGCACGGCAATACCAAACACAACCTGACCTTAACCGATGACAGAATAGTACCCATAGGGAGAAAATACCAGATTTTGATTGACAATGCTTAGTACATTGTTGTCCGGTTTCCTTTCAGCAAACAGCCGTATGGCTGTTTTTTTTATTAAGAATAGGTTTACACTGCTTAAAAACATCCTTTTCTGCCTGTTTTTTGTGTTACATTTTTGTGATATTTTACCATTAAGTTTTAAAAAAACAATATCTGCGTTATATTGTTTTAACCGTCAAAGCCTATTGCCATTGTTCACATAATCGGTACATTTGTAACTCATGTATAATAAGGGAAAAGAGCAAATGAAGTATAGCAATGTTCAATTTTATTATGTAATGCTACTCATTTTTACATTAGGATTACCATACCATTCTATTGTAGCACAAACTATGTCTAAACAGGAACTTTTGTTTAGAGAATCGGAAGAGTTGATCTATTCAAAACCCAACGAGGCTTTGAAAGTGGGACTGCACCTGCTCAAGCGTGTAACGTCCAGTAAAGAAAAGGCTAAAGTCAACTTCTTACTGGCAAGGATTTATGAGGTGAAAGGTGACTATAACAATGCGCTGACCTATTTGTTTGAAGCAGACAGGAATCCTTTTGACCTGGATAACAGGGATATGATTGAGGTTCCGGTAACCAAATCGATAATTTTAAGAGCGTTATATTTTGACGACCAATCCAAAAAATATTTTGATGTAGCCGAAAAACAGGCTTTAAAGATCAGTGACCGGAACGATAAAGCCTATGCAAAATCCTTACTGACGCTGGATAAATCCCTGATGTACCTGGATCGGGAAAAATATGAAGAAGCAGCACAGTTTATTGAAAAGCAGGGCGTTTCTTTTGAAAATACCATACGGGAATTTCCAACGATGTACCTGTGGTTTATGATCACCAAAGGAAGAGCATACTGCGGCTTAAATGATTACGAAAAAGGCCGTTTTTACTTTGAGAAGGTACTGGATTTATTAAAGAAGACAAGCATCAAAAACGATTATGCCGAAGTATACGCTTTAAGCGGAATTGCCTCTGTTTATTTTCATCAGAAAGACCACCAGAAAGCCCTTAAAGCCCTTTTGAGTGCCGGGCAGAAAGCCCAGCCGTTTGAAAATGTATACTTAACGGAAAGCATCAACAAACAGATAGCGATTAATTACCTGGCGCTGAATGATAAAACGAATTATAAGTTTTACAATACCAATTTTCTGAAAGCCAATGCCGAAGTGGAAACGATAGAACAGGAATCGGTAAATACGGCTTATAACCTGATCACACAGGATTATGAAAACATTTATAAGGTTAAAAAACAATGGTATAGCACGGTATTCTATATTGCGTTAGGACTGACATTTGTGGTCATACTCGTTTGCGGTTTGTTCTGGTTTAAATTTCAGTGGAAAAAGAAAAGACTGAAAGAGATTATCAACTACCTGGAAATTACCCGTAATAACCTGATTATCCGCTTTACCGAAAAGAAAGAGGTTAAAGAAGTCAGTAAAAAGAGCAATATTCCGCTGGAAACGGAACAGGCTTTGCTAAACAAGCTAAAGCGCTTTGAAAGTTCAACGAAGTTTACCAATAACGATATGTCGCTGGCCGTACTGGCAGGACAGTTTGAAACCAATACAAAATACCTATCGGAAATAATCAACAAGCACTATGATGTAAATTTCAATACGTATATCAACAAACTGCGGATCAACTATATCGTGGAAAAACTAAAATCCGACCCCAATTTCAGAAACTATAAGATCAGTTACCTGGCCGAAAACAGTGGCTTTTCGTCCCATAGCAGCTTTGCTACCGTATTTAAATCGATAACCGGAATTGCACCGATAACGTTTATTGAGCTTTTAAAAAGCGAAATGGAAGTTAGTAATTCACAATAGTACCGCTATGAAACGAAACAGTACTTTACTCGCCGTATTCTTTCTTTTGATTGGTGTAGGTTTATCTGCCCAGTCGGGTAAAAACTTTGACAGCCTGATCCGGGCAAGCAGCCTGGAAATATACGGCAATCCGGATAAGGCAATCGCAGCCGGAAAAGAGGTTGTGAGCAAAGCCGGGAATGATATCAATACCAAAATACGCGGTTATAAGCTCATTTCCGATGCTTATTCCTCCAAGCGGGATTATGAAAAGTCTTTGGAATATGTAATCAAAGCGAACCAGCTGTTGCCGCAATCCAGCGACAAGCTGCTTAAGATTCTGATTATCAACAAAGCCGGAATCCAGTACCACCAGCTAAAAATTTACGATAAAGCCATCCAGTATCTGGATCAGGCAGAACAGTTAAGCTTCGAATATCCGGTGCGCGATTCGGTCAGGATCAATCTCGGGATCAATTATATCGTGAGAGGGTTTATCTATAAAGAAAAACTAAACTGTGATATCGCGATAACCTTTTTTGACAAAGGTATTCACGAGATCCTGCAAGGCACTGACCAGATGGGCGGTGCCAGTAAAATCAGTATTGCCAAATACAACAAAGGCAATTGCTATATACTCATGTCCGATAACGAAGCAGCAATAAAGAGCTTTGAAGAATCGAGTGCTTTGGCAAAACAGGTAGATGCCTACAGCCTTCAGGGATTTGCTTTAAAAGGACTGGCACAGGTGTATACACTGGAAGGCAAATATCAGGAAGCGATTGCAACACTGGAACAGGCACTCAAAATTTCGGGCAATGTGGAAGACCTGGTGCTGAATCAGGAAATATACAAAGGTTTGTCTGAAAACTATCTCGCCGTTAACGAATGGAGTACCTATAAAAACTACCGCTCAAAATATCTGCAGGTGCAAACCAAGGTCAAAGAAAGAGAAAGAAAGTCTATAAGCGATTCGTTAAATGAGATTGAGAAAGAGGAAAAAATTAAGCTTAAAAATGCTATTCCCAAATTTATCTACGGTTTTATTTGCCTTTTTGTTATTGCAGTTCTGGCTGTAATTGGCTTCATTATTGCTGCGAAAAAATCCAAAACAAGTATCGATAGACTTAATAATGTAATCAAAAGCTTACAAAATGAAAAACCTTTAAGCTAATGTAAATAAAAAGTTAATTTTTTATTTAAGTAATTGTTTTTTAGGGATTTAAAGTTGTTTTTCAGCTTTAAAAATTCAGTAAACCACAAAGCCTTATCCTATTATAGTAGCATTAGTGTAATTATTTTTATTGCAAAACTATTAACTAACAAGTAATGAAAATGCAAAAAAAATTACAATTAACTACTTTAGGTTTTTTGTGGATTGGCTTTCTTGATTTCTTATCAGGATTTCATGAATGCTTATTGCACAAAAAAATAAAAGGGAAGATTTTGACTTTTCTTCTTTTTTTATTTTCTGTTTCAGGTTACAGTCAGCTGAGCACTGAAAATTTTGAAGGAGGAATTCCGGCTACCTGGAAAAAATTCCAAACGCCGGGCCCGACACTTCTTTGGGACATTTCTAATGATGGTTACCTGGGAGGTAATGCTGCTTATATTAATCCGGCTTCCGTGAACATCGGAGCGGGTAATACAGCAGAATACTTTTTAGTTACGCCATCGGTAACGCCCATACCAAACGGAGAAATCCGGTTTTTTACCAAACAGGGGAGTGCCACTAACAACGGTACGATTTACCAGCTAAGGCTTTCTACTGCCACACAGCCGGATATCAACGGATTTACCGTGGTATTAAAATCCTGGACGGAAGCCGAACTGAATTCGGGTTCACCAACTGCTTATGAGGAAAAGGTGGTTCCGATTCCGGCCGATCTGCCGTCGAATCTTAATTTTTATGTTGCATTTGTTGCCGTTAATACCCAAACAGGCGCTGCTCCTTCGGGCGATTCCTGGTTTGTAGACAATGTTAGGGTTGTGGAATCTTGTTTAAAAGTAACACAGCCTAATTTTACCGTTAGCAACATTACGGCTAACAGTGCGAATTTATCATGGACACATCCGTCGGCTACTTCTTTTGAAGTTCAGGTAGTACCGCAGGGAACTGCTCCGGCAGCAAACGGAACGGTTGTTGCCAATTCCTATCCGGCCGGTTCACTGGCTGCCAATACGTTTTATGATGTATATATCAAAACTCTATGCGGTGGTTCCGTCCCTACGAGTGAATGGGCAGGACCATTTCCTTTTAAAACATCGATTTTAGGATTATCCTGTTCAACGCCAATCGTTATTCCGGATGTGACAACACAGCCGTTTACGCTATCGACCAATCTGAACTTGTATGAAAACGCGGCAGTAACCTATCCGAACCAGGGAACAGGATGTTTATCCCCGGCAGTAACCGGGAATTACCTGGCAGGTGCCAAAGCGTTCTTAACCTATACACCCACAGCAAACGGGCTGATCACGATAACACAGACCACGCTGGGTGGAACAGGATGTTACAATAACTCAACAGGAGTTTTTGTTTACGACAGCTGTGCCAATGTTGGTGTTTCCTGTATTGCCGGTGTTAGCACCTCAGCGGCAAACGTTCCAAAGCGAATCCAGAACTTATTTGTACAGGCAGGCCACACGTATGTGATTGTGGTATCGTCTAATTTACTGGCTACGGCAAGTATCTGTTTTACACTAAAAGTGGAAGGTGGTAATTGTGCGCCGCCGGCAAACTATACCTACAAGGATTTGCTACAAAACAGTGTATCGTTTTCCTGGGATAACGTTGGTGGTTTTGCCACTGCCTGGGAATACAAAGCAGTACCAACCGGATCGGGCGCTCCTGCAGGAGCCGGTACGCTAACAACGACAAATCTTAACAATGTGATCAATACCGGATTGGCTCCGGGTACTTCGTATGATTTATATGTAAGATCGGTTTGTAATAATATTCCGGGAAGCTGGGGATTGCCTTATAAATTTACAACCCAGTGTCCGGTATTTTCAACACCATATTCCACGCAGTTCACAGGAGCATCGGCTACCGTGCCTACACCTTGCTGGACGGCAGTTGACGTTAACGGCGACGGACAGACATGGTCTTATCTGGGCGGTTATGCCACGATGCAGACCAGTACATACCAGAACTATAACAACGATATGTTTGCATCGCCTCAGGTAAATCTGAGCGGAGTGCCAAAAAGACTGCGTTACAAACATCAGGTTGTTGGCGGGGTATCCAGTTATGCTATTCGTATTTCCACAACGGGAATAGGGGCACAGAACTTTACGATTGAACTGGCACCGGATACGCAGATTACCAATACAACCTGGCAGGAAAAGATCATCAATATTCCGACTTCGATTACAGGACCGGTCAATATTGCTTTTGTTGTTAGCCCGGCAACCGGCCATACGGCAACAAGAATTTCTATTGATGATGTTTTTATTGAAGACAAACCGGCATGTCCGGATCCGTTGAGCCCTACCGCTCAGAATATCACGGAAAACCAGGCGTTATTGTCCTGGACAAACGGAGATACCGAAACACAGTGGCAGGTATCGGTTCAGCCATACGGAGCGGGAGTTCCTACAGGTTCAGGAGTGCTTGTAAACTCCAATCCTTATCTGGCAACCTTGTTAAATCCGGCTACGCATTATGAATATTATGTGAGAGCCTACTGTTCGGCTACACAAACCAGTAACTGGATCGGGCCGTTCGATTTTACAACAGCCTGTATCACTTTCCCGACACCGTTCTCGGAAAGTTTTAACGATACGGATCCTACCACTAAAAAATTCTGCTGGTCTACCAATAATGCCAACAATGATGGCGCGCAATGGACTATAGGCACAACAGAAGCAAGAATACAAAGAGGTTTTATGGGACCAAGCTCTTTTAATGACTGGTTGATTACTCCGGCAATTAATGTGTCCGGAAACAAAAAACTTTCGTTTAAATACAGAGCTTTGGCTACGCCATTCACGATAAATCCAAGACACGGTATCGAAGTATTGATTTCTACTACCGATACGAACCCGTCAAGCTTTACCGTTATCTCGCCTTTAATGGAATTTACCAATACGGTATATCAGGAAAAATCCCTGTATTTCACGGCTAACGGACCGGTATATATCGCTTTCCGCGTACCGCCGGAATTAAGTTCACCGGCTACAGCTTCTACATTAAATCTTGATGATGTAGTAATTGAAGATGCTCCGGCATGTCCGAATCCGTCTAACTTAACAGCGGCTGATATTACAGAGGATTCTGCTGCCTTATCATGGGTTCCGGGTTATGCCGAATCTGCCTGGGAAGTGAAAATCCAGATCGCCGGTACAACCAATGCGACCGTTACACCGGTGAGCAGCAGTACGTATACACCAAATACCCTATTGCCGAATACGATCTATGAATATTACGTGAGAGCTTCCTGCGGAAGCGGTGTTTACAGTGACTGGATAGGGCCATTTACTTTCAGAACTTTATGTAACCCTATTAATGCGCCATTTACAGAAACGTTCAACAGTAATTCTCAAACAGAAGATTGCTGGAGAATCGTGAACAACAACAACGATTCTAACAAATGGAACATGAATGTAACGGTTAATCCGTATGAAGGAGACCAGATGGCCGGTATGTTTACCGGAAGCAACGGTCAGAATGAAGACTGGCTGATCTCGCCAACGATTAACGTGGCAGCCAATCAAAGATTACGTTATTACTACCGTGTAAACGACAGCTTCTTTACCGAAGATTTAAAAGTACATTTATCGACTAACGGTATCGCACTGGATCAGTTTACGACTATTTTATACGATTCTGCTACAGATCCTGTATTGATCAACAATGTGGAATACAAGGAAAAAATAATTAACCTTCCGGCAGGAATTACCGGGAATATTAATATTGCGTTCCATGTACCGTTTTATCAAAGTACCGGTCCTTACAGAGGGCAGTTATTGTTTATCGACAATGTGGTAATTGAAGATATTCCGGCTTGTCCGCAGCCATCCAATTTAGTGGCGCAAAACGTAACCGATACGGAAGCGCAAATTTCATGGGATGCAAACGGAACTACAGCTCCGTGGGAAATATCGGTACAGCCTTATGGCACTCCGGCTCCGGTGGGGAACACTTTACCGCAATACCTGCATACGGCAGGAACAAACCCGTATACAATTACCAATTTAACACCGGCATTAAAATACCAGTACTATGTGAGAGCACTTTGTAGTGGTTCACAGCAAAGCGAATGGGTTGGACCGTTTGAGTTCACGACCAAATGTAGTTTCGAAAACCTGTGTGAATATACTATTGTTTTATCCAGTGGTAATTCCTTTGGAGTGGGTGGTGGAATCAATGTAATGCAAAACGGAATGTTGGTGCAAACGCTGGAATTCCCTACAGGACCTTTTAATACGGTGCCACCACCGGCAGAATATACGCTGCTGTTGTGTAGCGGAGTGGAATACTCTTTATTCTGGGACTCTATCGGAACCGCACCGGGACAATATCCTAATGCACAGGTTCAGGTTAAAGATGCTTCCGGAACGGTGGTTTGGGCAAGCCCGATGGGACTTGGAACACCAAGAACAACCTTATACACCGGACTTTCCATTTGCGGACCTGTTACCTGTCCGCAGCCGACAAACTTACAGGTAAATGCGCAATCAGAGTTTTCCTGGACAGCAGGCGGAACAGAAACACAATGGGAAGTATTTATACAACCGGTTGGTAACGGAACGTTGCCGCAATCGGGAACTATTGTTAACACGACTTCTTATGTACCGCAACCGGCAGATTTCAACTCGCAGACCGCAACAACATTCGAATATTTTGTGCGTGCTATCTGTAGTGCAACGAACAAAAGCTACTGGTCCGGACCAAAAGTATTCATCAGAAATGATGAACCGTCAACGGCAATCAGAATCCCGGTTAACCCGAATGAAGAATGTAATACCTCAACCAGTGATGTAACCTTTAACGGGGCTACGGCATCGGCAACGCCAATGAGCTGTGGCGGTATCAATGGTGGTGATATCTGGTTTGAATTTGATGCCACATCAAAAGTTCATATTATCGAAGCAAACGGATTTACCGGTAACTTCTACCAGTCATCCGGAGATGAGCCGTATCCGAACATGACGATGACGCTTTATAAAGTAGGCACAAACGGTGTACTGGAAGAAAAAGCGTGCAGCAATAACAACGTAATTGTGGCGATGTACATGTCCGAATTAGTTGTTGGAGAAACCTATAAAGTACGCCTTACCCTGAACAGTACCGTTCCAAGTACCCGAAAATTCAATGTGTGTGTTAAAACACCGGTGGATTTATGTGATATAAATGCGGTGAACCATGGTTTTGAATTCCCGCCTATGCAAACGGTTACCGGAGTTACGACCATCGGTACGCAATATGTTGTACCGGGATGGAGGGTTAATTTAGATACCTGGAGTGCTATTTTCTTTACAGAAGCATTAAATGCGATTAATTTAGGACCTTATTCCGGAGGACAGTGTATCCAGATATTGAGTGATCCTATAGAAGACTGGAATCCTAACGACCCGAACATCAAAGGAATATATAAAGAATTTGATACATCCGAAATTACCCAGATGGATTATAGTTTTGCACATGCAGCCAGATCCAGCAACGGTAGTTCACTACAATTATTTGCAGGACCGCCGGCAGGACCATTCACGTTAGTGCTGGAATCGGCTTCACCGGGGCCAATCTGGCACCTGAATACCGGATCATACACAGTTCCGGCAGGTCAGAACGTTACCCGTTTTATTTTCAGATCCAAAGAAAATATAATCGGAAACCTTTTAGATGAGGCTAATTTTAAAGCGAATGTGGCTATTAAAACAGCGGCTCACACTTTAAACTGTAGTCAGAATACCACTACTGTTGAAGCAGAAGGAGTAGGGCAATGGATAGCCGCTGCGAATAATCCGGCTACTACGGTTATTGCCACACCAAATAACAAAACAACAGTGATTTCCGGATTTACAACACCGGGTGTTTATACATTCTATTGGAAAACGCGTTATTGTGAAAAATCGATCGCGATTACCTATGAAGGAATCAGCGATGCACCGGTAGTAACCACTCCGGTTGTTTATTGCCAGAATGCGACGGCAACAGCTTTAACCGCTACACCACCGGCAAACCATACGTTATTATGGTATACGGATGCTGTGGGCGGAACAGGAAACCCGGTTGCTCCGGTACCGGTTACAACAGCTGTAGGAAATACTTCTTACTATGTGAGCCTTACCGATACTAACGGATGTGTAGGACCAAGAACAGAAATTGTTGTTCAGGTAAATGCTTTACCTGTTACCACAATAACTGCTCCGGCTCCGGTTTGTTCCGGAACGACGGCTACCGTTACTTTTAACGGTACACCAAATGCGGTTATTACATATGCTGTGGACGATGGTGCGAACCAAACGGTAACGTTAGATACCAATGGTATTGCTACCGTTACAACTCCTGCCTTAACGGTGAACAGTGTGTACACTTTGGTAAGTGTTACCGAAACCGGTACCAATGCCTGTATGCAAAACCTGACCGCTTCGGCAACAGTGAACGTATTGGCATTGCCAACCGCAACAATATCGGGCAGTACAACGATCTGCTCCGGTGATACGGCTGCAATCACGATTACCGGTACGCCAAATGCCACAGTAACCTATACGATAAATGGCGGTGCACAGCAAACAGTTGTTTTAGATGCAACCGGAACGGCTGTATTGAACACGGCTGCGATTACGGCAACCACTACTTTTGAATTGGTAGGGGCTACTTCTGCGGCTTCGTCCTGTACAGCAGCGGTAACCGGTTCGGCTGTGATTACAGTAGCTGCATTACCAACCGCTACGATTTCCGGAACGGCTACCATTTGCTCCGGAAACACAACAACGATCATGTTTACCGGTACACCAAATGCTGTAGTAACCTACAACGTAAATGGTGGTGCGAACCAAACGATTGTATTGGATGCTGCCGGAAACGCGACTATTGTAACCGGAAATGCAGGTACCTATACTATTGTAAATGTAACGGCTTCCGGAGCATTAACGTGCAGCCAGGCGGTATCAGATTCGGTTGTGATCACCGTGACACCGTTAACAGCACCAAATGTAACGTTCAGTTATGCAACAACCTGTGTAAATGCAACGGTAAATCCTTTACCGGTATTACCGGCAGGCTTTACAACCGGCGGAGTATTCAGCTCGGCGACGGTAACGGTTAATGCAGCTACAGGAGCTATTGATTTAGCAACGGCTACTGCCGGAACACACCAGGTGCAATATGTTGTAACTGCTGATCAGACAAACTGTATTGGCGGCGACAGCTATACGGCAACGATAGTGTTAACCACAGGAGTAAACCCGGTAACGGCCTTTACGTATGACAATACTTATTGTGCCGGCAGTCCGAATGCTTTCCCTGTGACAGCATCAGGATTTACACAGGGAGGTACTTTCAGTGCCGGAACAGGTTTGACGATCAATGGTACTACAGGAGAAATCAATATTGCAGGAAGCACACCGGGAACCTATACCATTACCTATTTGGTACAGCAGGATGCGGCAACGTGTAATACGGGTGGATCGGATATTTTCACGATCACTATTTCCCAGTCTGTTGCAGTAGCAGTTGAAAGTGCCTGCGAATCGGAAACGTTAGTATTGAAAGCAGTTCCGGTAAACGGTTCTTACAACCCTGATACGGTGAGTTATATCTGGAAAGATCAGAATAACATTACGGTAGGTACCAATGCCGAAACATTTAATGTGGATCAGTATCTGGCACAAAACCCGACAGCTGGTTTACCATTGAACTTTAGTGTTACGGTACTTTCCGGAAACTGTAGCGGTTCGGCACCATTTACGGTAACCAATAATCCTTGTAAAATGATCCCTAAAGGTATTTCTCCAAACAATGACGGAGCGAACGATGCCTTTGATCTGACAGGATTAGGAGTGAGAGAACTTTCCATTTTCAACCGTTATGGTACAGAAGTGTATTCTTTCAAAGGAAACTATACCAACCAATGGAATGGTGTGTCCGGCAATGGAAACGAGTTACCTGACGGAACGTATTTCTATGCGATTCATAAAGAAAACGGAACAACTGTAACCGGTTGGGTATATATAAACAGAGAACACTAATCAATAAATTAAAATGCAGTCTGTTTGTTTTCAGGCAGACTGTATTTTTAAAAGTAATAAATAGCCGAATATGAAAAAACTATATTTTGCAGCTTTGCTAATAGTTATGGTTGCTTTAGAGGTCAAAGCACAGCAAGATCCGCATTATACACAATATATGTATAATATGAATGTCATGAATCCGGCTTATGCAGGATCCAAAGAGAGTTTATCCGGAGGATTATTATACAGACAGCAGTGGGTTGACATACAGGGAGCTCCTAAAACAGCGACCTTATCCCTGCACAGTCCGGTTGGAAAAAATGTTGGATTAGGGTTATCTGCCGTTTCCGATAAAATTGGTCCGGTGGAAGAAAATAATGTCTATGCCGATTTCTCCTATACGTTAAATTTAGGTGGCGAACACCGTTTGGCACTTGGACTTAAAGCCGGGGCGACATTCCAGAAAATCGGATTGTTCTCGGAAATCGGTAACGGATTTGTACCGCAGCCGGGTGATGTTGCCTTCCGGGAAGATACCAGCAATACCTATTTTAATGTGGGTACCGGGGTCTTTTACTATACGCAGCACTATTACCTGGCCTTTTCGGTACCCAGCATGTTGAAAAAAACACATCTGGATGTTACCCAAAACGGACAGGAATACAATTTCGGAAGCGAAACACAACACTATTTCTTAACAGGGGGATATGTGTTTAACCTGACCGATAATATGAAATTTAAGCCCTCTTTTATGGTAAAGTCGGCATTTCAGGCACCAACCTCATTAGATTTGTCAGCAAATGTTTTATTTTTTGATAAGTTCGAACTGGGAGCAACGTACCGACTGGATGATTCCTTTGGCGGAATGGTGAATTATGCCATTACACCCAACATCAAAATCGGATACGCTTATGACCATATTGTTTCAGACTTAAAGGTAACAACGCCGGCTTCACATGAATTTATGTTGTTATTTGATTTGAACTTCCCGAAAAAAGTATCACTTTCACCAAGATATTTCTAAACCAAAGGATATAAAATGAAAAAACAGTATATAACATTAGGCTTAATGCTACTGCTAACAGCAGGTTACGGACAAAACAAAGCGACAGAAAAGGCAGACCAGCTTTTTGAAAGCTACCAGTATGTGGGGGCTATTGAGGAATATTTGAAATTAGCGGAAAGTAAAAATGCTAATGAATATGTCTATACTCAGCTGGCAGACAGTTACTACAATGTATTCAACATGAGCGAAGCGGCCAAATGGTATGCCAAAGCAACGGAAGGCAAAGCTGCGGCAGAAACCTATTACCGTTATGCGCAAACGCTGAAAGCATTGGGGAAATACCAGGATGCCAATAAGCAAATGGATGCTTTTGCCCGTTTGATGCCAAATGATGTCAGAGCAAAAGAACACAAAGCAAATCCCAATTATATTCCCAGCCTGACCAACCGTACAAAAATGTTTGATGTGGCGGCTACGAACATAAACAGTAAAGGACAAAGCGATTTTGGAGCGGTACTCACCAATGACAAAACACTTTATTTTACCAGTACCCGAAATACCGCTAAGAAAACGGATAAATGGGCGAATCAGCCGTACCTGGATATTTTTCAGGCAACCCGAAATGAAGACGGAACGTTTACAGAACCCAAACCGGTTGATGAGCTGAATACTCCTTTCCACGATGGTCCGGTTACCATTAGCAATGATGGCAAAACCATGTTTTTTGCCCGCGACGGTCATAGTGCCGGACAATATGAAAGAAGTAAGAACAGCAATACCAAAGTAGGGCAGCAGGGTTTGTATAAAGCCACAAAAACAGATGGAAAATGGGGACAGATTGAAGCCCTTCCGATAAACAGTACGGCCTATTCGATAACCAATCCGAGTTTGAGCAAAGACGGTAAGACCTTGTATTTTGCTTCCAATATGCCGGGTGGTTTAGGAGAATCGGATATCTGGAAAGTAGCGGTAGAACCAACAGGATATGGCAAGCCGCAAAACCTGGGCGCTGCGGTAAATACACCCGGAAAAGAGAACTTTCCGTTTATCACGGACGATAATATCTTATATTTTGCTTCTTCCGGAAAACAGGGATTTGGCGGATTGGATGTCTTTAAAATTGATTTAGGAACTTCCGAAACAGCCCAAAATGTTGGAAAACCGGTAAACAGTGAAAAAGATGATTTCTCTTTTAGCTTTAACAAAACCCTGAACATCGGTTACTTTTCTTCTAACCGCGACGGTTCGGATGCTATTTATATGGCTACACCGGTTTGTTCGGCAGAAGCGATTGCTTTGGTGACCAATAAAAAAACAGGAGCACTGTTAACCAATGCTTCGGTGGCTATACTGGATGCTAAAGGAAATATCATAGCAACCAAACAAACCAATGCCGAAGGAAAAGTAAGTTATAATGTGGACTGTGAAACGGCTTATGTGTTCCAGGCAACAGCTCCTAATTTTGAAGCCGGAACCTTCCCGGTTCAGAAAATAAAATCGGGTGAAATGATGGTCGAAACACCATTAGTACCGGTAGAAGTGATCATTACCGATAAGGAAGTATTGCTGAATCCGGTATATTTCGATTTCAACAAAAGCAATATTACAGAGCAGGGGGCGAATGAGCTGAACAAACTGGTTAAGGTGATGAAAGATCATCCGGCAATGGTAATCATGGTAAAATCACATACCGATTCCAAAGGTAGTGCCGCTTACAACCTGAAATTGTCCGAACAAAGAGCACAGGCAACCGTACAATACCTGATCTCAAAAGGCATTGAAAAAGACCGTATTTCCGGAAAAGGATATGGAAGTTCGGAGCTTAAAATCAATTGTACGAACTGTACAGAAGAAGAACACTCTCAAAACAGACGTTCTGAATTTGTAATCATTAAAAAATAGATCTGAATCATCTCTTATTGAAAGTTGGGAATACAAAACAGTCTCATGGTTTTTTGGAAGTTAACAACAGATAGTTCGCGATTTTCATAAGAGATATTAGATCGGTTTCAATAAAAAAACAATAGCTAACCTTGATGCATACAGTCGGGGTTGGCTATTGTTCATCAATAAAAAACTGATAAATGAAGAAATTTCTATTAGCATTGTTAGCCGTAATTTTCTCAAATGTGGCGATTGCTCAAAACCAGCCTAACGATTGCGTCAATGCCATTACGGTTTGCGGTAATGGTACTTTTAGTTCCAATGCCAGCGGTATTGGAGCGGTTCAGGAAGTTTCCGGTTGTGGGGGAGCGGAACACAATTCGATTTGGTTAAAAATCAATGTGGTTCAGGCGGGAACATTGGGTTTTAACATTATCCCCAATGATACCAATATTGTTGTGGATTACGATTTCTGGGTTTACGGACCAAACAGAACCTGTTCGAGTCTGGGTAGCCCGATACGCTGTGCAACCACCAATCCGCAACTGGCAGGAATGACCAATAATCATACGGGAATGAACGGGGCAACAACCCTAACGCAAACAGGCCCGGGTGCTAATGGTAACGGTTATGTCCGCTGGTTAAATGTAACGCCGGGACAATCCTATTATATTGCAATTGACCGGCCGGAAGGCGATGGCGGATTTGATCTGGAATGGACCGGAACGGCAACTCTGAACGGAGGCGCTTTTGCACCGCCGCCGGTTGCCAATACTATTGCCGATTTAAAAGTGTGCAGTGCAACCCCGAATATCGGTCTTTTTGACCTGAATAGTGTAAGAAGCCAGATCAATCCGGATCTTGCCAATAACACAATAACTTTTCATACAACGCTTGCCAACGCAAACGATGGTATTGCACCATTGCCTAATATTATAGCCAATACGGTTAATCCCCAGACAATTTATGCGAGAGTAACGAATACTACTTCCGGATGCTACAGTATCACGGATTTTAAACTGATTGTTTATCCGGTTCCTACGGCTAATTTAAGTGTTGCGCCAACGGCTATATGTGCCGGTGAAAATGCAACGGTTACTTTTACCGGAACTCCGGATGGAACTATTGAATATACGATTAACGGCGGTGCAGTTCAGACAGCAGTTTTAAATGCTGCCGGAACATTTACCTTGACACAGACACTAACAGCCGACACAACTTATACCTTAAGTTATGTTAAGATCATCGATAATAACGGAACGATGCTCTGCTCGCAGGCATTGAACGCTTCTGTAACCGTAACCGTTAGTCCGCTGCCGGTAGCAACGATATCCGGAACAGCCACTATATGTTCGGGCGACGCTGCAACAATTACCTTTAACGGAACACCTAACGCTACGGTTACTTATACTTTTAACGGAGGGGCAAACCAGCAAATTGTACTGGATGCTGCGGGAACCGCCACGCTTACCGGCGGAACGGCAGGAACCTACAACCTGGTTAGTGCTGCGACAACCGGAACACCGGCTTGCAGCCAGCCTCAAACGGGATCTGTGACCATTACAACCACGTCGCTGCCTACAGCTGCAATAACAGGAACAGCTTCGGTTTGTTCCGGTACCACGGCAACGATTACTTTTAGCGGAACGCCAGGCGCAACCGTTACCTATACTGTTGATGCTAACCCAAATGAGTTTATAACGTTAAACGGAACGGGAACAGCTACAGTAACAACACCAGTCTTAACGAATTCAAGTACATACACTCTGGTTGCGGTTGCTTCTGCCGGTACACCGTCCTGTAGTCAGCCGTTAACAGCTGCCCATACGGTAAACGTTATTCAGGCACCGGTTATCAATACGCCGGCAGCTTTTGAAGTGTGCAGCAACAACAGTACTAATGCGTTTGCAGTTTTTGACCTGACAACCAGGATCAATGAAATTACCGGCGGCAATCCGGCCTATACGGTAACTTTTCATGAAACGCAGGCCGATGCCAATGCAGGAACCAACCCAAAAGGACCTTTATATACCAACATTAACCCGGTGACTCAAACCTTGTATATCAGGGTGGTTAGCGGCGGAGCCAATCAGTGTGCTTCCTTTACAACCTTATTGTTAAAGGTAATCGCACGTCCGGCACTCAATCCGGATGTGACAAACTATGAAGTATGCGAAACAAGTGTACCGGGCGATGGTTTTGAAATATTTGATCTGACGGTTAAAAACACCCAGTTAATCAACGGCCAGACCGGCGTTTCGGTGTCGTATTATATCAGCCAGGCAGATGCCCAGTCCGGAACGGCTCCGATTGTTCCGGCAACAGCGTTTCCCAATACGGGGAACCCGCAGACCATCTGGTATCAGTTGAGAAATACAACCGGATGTATAAGCGTGGGCTCTTTCCAGTTAATTGTAAATCCGTCACCGGTCATTACGCCATTAAATCCAATGAATGCCTGTAGTAACGGAACAACTACTACGGCCGCATTTGACCTGGCGTTAAACAATCCGCTTGTAACGGGTGGTGTTGCCGGTTTGCAGGTGAGTTATCATTTAACCCAGGGAGATGCTAATACCGGACTGAATCCGTTACCGATACCGTATACCAGCGGACCGGTGACCATATTTGTTCGTGTTAAAAATCCGGTAACCGGATGTTTTGCAACCACCTCTTTGGAACTGAATATCACTCAGGGACTGCTTGCAGTAACCCCGCAGCCTCTGGAATATTGCGATCCCAATAATGACGGATTCGGTCCGTTCGATTTAAACGGTGTTGCAGCAGTAATAGCCGGAGGAACTATTCCGCCCGGCGTTTCGGTGACCTTCCACGAAACACCGGAAGATGCGCAATTGGGACTGAATGCTCTTCCAAGCCCTTATACCAATATCAATCCGTGGACACAAACGCTTTATGTAAACGTTAGTTATACCTTAACCAGCTGTACTAATACAGTACAACTACAGTTGATCGTACATGAAACACCGGAAGCCGTGACACCAACACCGTTAGTGATTTGTGATGACAATACAGCCGATGGTTTTGCGGCTTTTGACCTTACCGTTAAGGCATCCGAAATTTTAGGAACATTAAATCCGGCCAACCATACGCTTAGCTATCATGTGAACCTGAATGATGCACAGGCAGGAATCAATATAATCAACAACATATTCAGCTATACCAACATTACGAATCCACAGGTTATTTATGTTCGTGTCACGCATAACACAACCGGCTGTTTTGATGTTGTTGCATTCAAACTAATGGTTAACCCATTACCGGTTGTGCCAATGCCAGTACCGGCTTACTCCTTATGTGACTATACCGGACTGCCGTTATATGAAGAATTCGATTTATCGACTAAGATTCCGGAAATCATCGGAACCACAACAGGATTAAATGTAACGTTCTATTTCAGCCAGGCAGATGCTCAGGCAGGAGTAGCCGGTACCGAATTGCCATTGTTGTATACCAATCAGGTACCTACAGTACAAACCATTTTTGTACGTGTAGAAAACACCACCACGCATTGCTTTAGCGTAACAGCTATGGACCTTAGAGTAGAACCGCTTCCGGTTTTAGTCATGCCAACAGCAGCCGTGATGGTATGTGATACCAACAGCAACGGCTTTAGCAGCTTTGACCTGACGGCTTTAATTCCGAACATGTTAAACGGAGAGCCAAACGTAGCGGTAAGCTTCTACGAAACCCAGACCAATGCAGAAAACGGCTTAGACCCTATTACAACGAACCCTTACGACAACATTAACCCGTTCACCCAAACCCTATGGGTATTGGCCACCAACACGGTTACCGGTTGTAAGAGCGTTTACTCGTTCAACCTTCAGGTAAACTCCGCACCGGAGATCCCAACGTTGATTGACTTAACCAAATGTGATGAAGACAATAACCCTCATGACAACCAGACCTATTTTGACCTGACGGTACAAACCCCGATCCTGTTAACGGCACAAACCGGTCCTGCAACAGACTACGAAGTACGTTACTTTGTATCTCAGGCATTTGCCGAGGCAGGAACACCGTTTATCGTTAGTGATGCTAACTTTATGGGAACAGACGGTCAGGACATCTGGGTACGTATCAACAACCTGGTAACAGGCTGTCATAACATTACCCGTTTCAAATTACATGTGAACAGTCCGTTACTGTTAACCCAGCCGGATCAGATCACCAAATGTGATGAAGCCTTACCAAATGACCAACGTACAGAATTTGACTTAACCATCAGAGAAAACCAGATCACAGGCGGAGCAACAGGTTATACCTTTGCTTACTATGCCAGTACGGTTATTCCACCAGCTGCGGGTACTTTAATTACCACTCCTACAGCTTATACGAACACTGCTACAGCCCAATCGATCGTGATTGGCGTGACCAGCAACGAAGGCTGTACGAGCTATATTCGTATGACGATCCGTGTAACTCCGTTACCGGAACCGAAATTCGATCCGCAGCCAATAGTAACCTGTGATGATGCTTATCCAAACGATGGTATCACCACTGTAGATGTGACAGTTAATGCAACCTATATCCAAAACGGAGACCCTACTTATGTATTGACCTACCATGCGAGTCAGGCCGATGCAGAAGCAGGAGTAAACCCAATTGCTACACCAACCAACTGGTCTAACCAGGATGCTAACGGAAACGCGCTTCAAAGCGTATGGATCCGCGTAACTACGGCTCCGGCAAGTGCGGCAGACAGATGCTCTTTAGTAGTAGAACAACCAATCGTGGTAAACCCATTACCGGCAGTTGGTCCGATGACTACGTATTACCTGTGTCAGCCAGGTACCAGCGGCAGTGGCATCTTTGATCTAACCACCAAAGACCCGCAAGCCTTGGCAGGTCAGAACCCGGCCGACTTTACGGTAACTTACCATGAAAGCCATGCCGATGCCCAGAACAATACCGCTATTATCACTACGCCATCGAATTACCCGTATACGAATGTAATTCCGGCGAAAGTTATCGGTGTTCGTATTGTGAACAATGCAACAGGATGTGTGAACACAGCCTTCTTTGAACTGTTAGTAGAAGAGGAAGCGACCGCCACGGCTCCGGATCCTGCAGATACAACAGTTTGTGATGAAGACGGCACGAACGATGGCTTCCATACCTTTGACCTTACAGACTTATTGGATGCTCAGATCATGAACGGTCAGACCAATCCGGATTATGTGATTCATTATTATGCCAATGCCCAGGATCTGATCAATAACAACCCGATTCCAGCCAGTACAAACCCGGCGGATAACGGACATGTTATTTTCACCAATACGATTGCTTACCAGCAAACGATAATCGCTCAGGTTACCCATACGACAACCGTTTCCGGCTGTCCTGCAAATGTAGATGTGATCCTGGTTGTTAACCCGCTACCGGAACCAACACCAAACGGCGGATTTGTATGTATTGACCAGGAAACCGGAACAGTACTAAGCACCCATATCATCAACAGTGGCCTGGATGCAGCGACTTACAGTTTTGAATGGTTTGATGGCACAACGCTAATTGCAGGAGAAACCGGACCGACATTAGAAGTGAACCACCCGGCGACTTACTCAGTGGTAGCTACAAACATTGCTACAGGATGTCAGAACCTACCGGTATCGGTAACGGTAACCCAATCGGAACCGGCAGCAGTTACAGCTTATGTATCGAATGCGTTTACCGATAACCAGACCATTACGGTTGAAGCGATCGGAATCGGAGAATATGTTTACCAATTGGATGAAGGCGATATTCAAACGAGCCCTGTATTTGAGAACGTAACCCATGGTTCCCATACGGTAACGGTATATGACAATAAAGGTTGTGCGAGTGTAACGATCCCTGTAACGGCGATCAACTATCCGCATTACTTTACTCCAAATGGTGATAATTACCATGACACTTGGAATATTGGCGATTTAGAGAATGATGCAAGCGCAAAAATTTATATATTTGACCGATACGGAAAATTATTAAAACAGATCAAACCATCAAAAGTTACGGGTTGGGATGGAACGTTAAACGGTCAGCCGTTACCATCTACGGATTACTGGTTTACAGTGACCTATACCGAACAAGGACAATTAAAAGAATTTAAGGCGCACTTCTCGTTAAAACGATAATTAGCTTTAGATTGTGATAAATAATGTAAAAAACCCGCTCTTTTGAGCGGGTTTTTTATGTTTGTAAGCAAAAGGTATCATCATAAAAAAAGGCAACCATACGGTTGCCTTTTTGTTTTTATAATGACGAAACTAATTAAGCAATTTTATTTAAAATTGTATTTAAAGTCGTACTTGGACGCATTGCCTCGTCTGTTAATGTCTGCGCTGGGTGGTAATAACCTCCGATATTCTGAGCTTTCCCCTGAGCACCGATTAACTCACCGTTAATTTGTGCTTCATTTTCAAAAAGTTCTTTTGCAATAGGAGCAAACTGTGCCTGTAATTCTGCATCTTTAGTTTGTGCCGCTAAAGCTTCAGCCCAGTATAATGCCAGATAGAAGTGAGAACCTCTGTTGTCAATCTGTCCTACTTTACGGGCAGGAGATTTATCATTCGCAAGGAATTTTTCAGTAGCCTGATCTAATGTTTCCGAAAGAACCAAAGCTTTGTTTTTGTTGAATACATTTCCTAAATGCTCTAAAGATACCGCTAATGCCAGGAACTCTCCAAGAGAATCCCAACGTAGGTAACCTTCTTCAAGGAATTGTTCTACGTGTTTCGGTGCAGAACCTCCGGCTCCTGTTTCAAATAAACCACCGCCGTTCATTAAAGGAACGATCGATAACATTTTGGCAGAAGTACCTAATTCTAAAATAGGGAATAAGTCGGTTAAATAATCACGCAATACGTTTCCGGTTACCGAAATAGTATCCAATCCGGCTTTGATTCTTTCTAATGAGAAAATCGTAGCATCCACCGGAGAAAGGATTCTGATATCCAATCCGGTTGTATCATAATCTTTTAAATAAGCAGTTACTTTTTTGATTAATTCTCTGTCGTGAGCTCTGTTTTCATCTAACCAGAATACCGTTGGTGTATTGGTTGCTTTTGCTCTGTTTACGGCAAGTTTAACCCAGTCCTGGATAGGTGCATCTTTTGTTTGACACATTCTGAAAATATCACCAGCTTCCACATTTTGCTGTAATAATACGGTACCATTAGTATCGACTACACGAATAACACCGGTAGCAGTAGCCTGGAACGTTTTATCGTGCGATCCGTATTCTTCTGCTTTTTGAGCCATCAAACCAACATTTGGTACACTTCCCATTGTTTTAGGGTCGAAAGCACCGTTCTTTTTACAGAAATCAATAGTAGCCGTGTAAAGTCCGGAATAGCATCTGTCCGGGATTAATGCTTTGGTATCTTCCTGTTTTCCTTCGGCATTCCACATTTGTCCGGAAGTACGGATCATAGCAGGCATCGAAGCATCCACGATCACATCTGAAGGTACGTGCAGGTTCGTGATTCCTTTATCGGAATTAACCATTGCCAATGCAGGTCCTTTTTTATACGTTTCCTGAATAGCCGCTTCCACTTCAGCCTGTTGCGGATGTCCGGCAATTTTTGCATAAACATCACCCAAACCGTTACGGGTATCAATATTTAAAGTTTCAAATAAAGCAGCATATTTTTCGAATACCTCTTTAAAATAAACTTCTACGATCGCTCCGAAGATAATCGGATCGGAAATTTTCATCATTGTAGCTTTCAGGTGAATCGAAAGCAATACATTTTTAGCTCTGGCATCTTCAATTTCTTTAGCCACATAGCTTTTTAAAGCTTTTAGACTCATTACCGAACTGTCGATGATTTCACCGGCTTTTAAAGGCGTACTTGCTTTTAATACCGTAGCAGTACCATCGGCAGCAACGAATTCGATTTTAACGTCTGTAGCTTCATTTACCGTTACCGATGTTTCACTTCCGTAGAAATCACCCTGCTCCATACTGGCTACATGGGTTTTGGAATCTGCCGACCATGGTCCCATTGAATGCGGATTGGCTTTTGCATAATTCTTAACCGCTTTTGGTGCTCTACGATCGGAATTTCCTTCACGTAAAACCGGGTTTACGGCAGAACCCAATACTTTAGCATATTTTGCTTTAATTTCTTTTTCAGCATCGTTTTTAGGCTCTTCCGGAAAATCGGGAACAGCATAACCATGTGCCTGTAATTCTTTGATAGCTGCTTTTAACTGTGGAACAGAAGCAGAAATATTTGGTAATTTGATGATGTTTGCTTCAGGAGTTGTTGCCAGTTGTCCCAATTCTGCCAGGTCATCATTAATACGTTGTTCTTCTTTCAGGAATTCCGGGAAGTTAGCCAGTATTCTTCCTGCAAGAGAAATGTCTCTTGTTTCTATTTCAATACCAGACGGAGCCGTGAATGCTTTTACAATTGGCAATAATGAATGTGTAGCCAGCATTGGCGCCTCATCTGTAATGGTGTAAATAATCTTTGATTTTTGTGTCATCGTTTGAATTTTTAAAATCGTATCGAAAATAATATAGTAGTGTTTGTTCTCTTTTTTGCCTTTAAAAAAAGCGTAGCAAAGATAAGAAAATGAAAAGAAAAAGCGGTCGAAATAAGCGGGTTAACGCTCGAATTAGTATTTTATTAATTTGGCGTTTGAAAAATGCTAAAATGATAATTTAAAAGGTAAGATTTTATCAAAAAAAAAGTCCCGAATATATCGGGACTTGTTCTATGAAAATCGGAAAGCAGATTATCTTCTTCTTTCTTTGATTTTTGCTTTTTTACCAGTAAGTTCTCTGAAGTAGAAGATACGAGCTCTACGAACTTTACCTCTTTGGTTCAATTCAATTTTTTGTAAAGCAGGCATGTTTAAAGGGAAGATACGCTCAACACCTACAGCACCTGACATTTTACGGATTGTGAAAGTTTCCGTTACACCAGCACCTCTTTTTTGGATAACAACTCCTTTGAAGAACTGAGTTCTGGTTTTTTCACCCTCTTTAATTTCGTAATAAACAGTGATAGTATCACCTGCGTTGAATTCAGGGAAATCTTTTTTCGCTACGAATTCGTCTTGAACAAATTTTAATAAATTTGACATGATAGATAATGTTAATTGTTTTGAATCAGAGCAACATTCACGGTTATCGTCAGAGGTTAGTCCAAATATGGGCGCAAAGATAATGATTTTAACGAAACAGACAAGTCTTTTATAGCTAAAAAACTTACTTTTCTTGAAATATTTCTAAGAGTGCCTATTTTGTTGATTATTAGTCGTTAAGTAAATCGGGACGTCTTGTTTTGGTATGTTCGTAAGCCTGGTTTTCCCGCCATTTTTCAATTTCCGGAAAATTACCGCTCAATAAAATATCCGGCACCTTCCATCCTTTGTATTCCGCCGGACGTGTATAGATAGGAGGAGAGAGCAGGTTATCCTGAAAACTGTCGGTTAAAGCCGATGTTTCATTGCTCAGTACTCCCGGAATCAAACGGATGATACTGTCGGCCAGAACGGCGGCTCCTAATTCGCCTCCGGAAAGGACATAATCGCCAATGGAGATCTCTTTGGTAATAAAATGATCTCTTACGCGCTGGTCCACTCCTTTATAATGGCCGCATAAAATGATGATGTTTTTTAACAGGGACATGGAATTGGCCATCTTTTGATTTAAGGTTTCGCCATCCGGAGTCATATAAACCACTTCGTCATATTCGCGCTCGCTTTTTAGCTTACTGATACAGGCATCGATCGGCTCAATACTCATAACCATTCCTGCACCGCCGCCAAACTGATAATCGTCCACATTTTTGTGTTTGTTGGTACTGTAATCGCGAAGGTTGTGAAAATGAACTTCTACAAGGCCTTTATCGACAGCTCTTTTTAAAATAGAAGCTTCAAACGGACTTCGGATCAGTTCGGGTAACAGGGTAATGATATCAATGCGCATAGAGTGAAAATTTTGGCAAAAATAGCTTAAAAAATAGAAATCAATTTATTTCTGCACTTTTTTAAGCAGATAAGCCCGGGTTGTAACCTTCTGATCGCCCTTTATATCCGGAACGGGAGCGGTCACATTATACAGTTCGATAGTATTGTCCGGTCCGTATTTCCAGCCAAACAGGGTTGTTGTATTGGCATCGGAAAGGTAAATTGCATTGATCTTATCGGTAATCATTTGCATACAGTCACCGGAATAACACAATTCATAGCGGCTGTAACCGGGAAAGCCGGTAATTTCCTTATCGGTGAAATGTACCTTTTTTGTTTTTAAGGTTTCCGGAAAGATAAATTCATACGTTCCGGCAATCATGGTTTGGGCTAACCGGCTTTCAAATGAAGCGGCCGATTTTGAGAAAACAGTATTCCCTTTGGTATTTGTATAGGTACTGTCTTTTACAATAAAAGTACTGTCGGAAGTAGCTTCGAGCTGCATGTCCTGTAAAGTGCCGTCATGCTGATAGGCATTGTGAAGCGTGTACAGACTGCCTTTTTTATGAAACGCTATTTTTCCGGTTTCGAAACCATTGGAAAATAAAACGCTGTCTTTTAAAAAGGTCATTTCAACCGCATAAAACGGAATATCGGTAAGGAGTGTCTGGTTTGATTTCTCTAAATAAGAAACATTAACAAAGGTACCGGACAACGCAATGTCCTGCTTTTTTGTTTCGCAGGATAAAAAGAGCAATCCGGTTACGAGTAATCCTATTTTATTTAGAGAAATCATCATTTTTGGATTAAACGCCAAATTGTCTTAAATGGTGATCCAGGTGCTTCCATTGGGAAATATCCCATTCTTCCGGTGTCATCGGGCCAAAAAACGGGTGTTTCAGGTTTTTGATAACGCTGGGTCCCTGCTGGAAACGGCTAACCCGGTCTATTAATGCTGTTTTTGCTGCATCGAAATCCGGTTCGTGAGTGATAATAAATTCTTTGGCTGTCGGGATATTGGGATCAAACGGTTTGTCTTCTACCAATTTCTTTTTGGCTATTCTTCCGAACAACAGCCCGATCAGGTTCTGCTTAAGCGTTAGTTCTCCAAAAGCCACTTTTATGGGCGCCTGGCAATGTTCCATCATTTGACTTACGGTCATTTTTCCCCAATGAGAAAGAGAATGTGGTGACAATTGATTGATGCGGTCGATGATGTCCTGATTGGAAGCAGGATTATAAAGGCTCTTCATAGGTTTATTTTTTTGTCGCTACTATTGAATATGTCATGGGTAATTTATTGCCTAAATGTTTGATGCGGAATTTATTCGGGGCAAATGCTTCCACTTCGTTAAAACACGGATAAGGCGAATAATTATACTCTTCAAAGATATTAATTTCCAGATTATGTTGTATTAAAGCACTCATAACCTCTGTTAACGGGTGATTCCAGCTCACGGATTCATTTTTAATCGGAGCCTTTTTATCGGCATAGGTACCGGTGGCCGATTCGATAATGGTTTCGGTATTGAAATAATCATATTGTATTTCTGTGAAATTGCTGTCAAACATCCATACCACAGGGTGGAACTCCACAAATACAAACTTCCCGCCCGGTTTTAGAAAATGGTTGACAACCTTTGCCCATTTGTTCAGGTCCGGTAACCAGCCAATAGTGCCGTAGCTGGTAAAAACAATGTCAAACTGCCCGTCCAGATGATTCGGTAAATCATAAACGTCACTACAGATAAAGGTCGCATCGATATTCATTTGCTGTGCATATTCCGTTGCTTTTGCAATTGCTTTATCGGATAGGTCAATTCCGGTAACCTTTGCGCCCATGCGGGCTAAAGAAATGGTATCCTGCCCGAAATGACATTGCAGATGCAGGATCTTTTTGCCGGAAACCGGTCCCAATAACGCCAGTTCGATATCGTTTAACGTGGATTCACCGTTTAAAAAAGCATCCATTTGATAAAAATCGGAAGCGATATGATAATCCACTTTATCATTCCAGGTCGCTTTATTAGTTTCAAGGTAATCTTCAGGAATATCCATGATTCGGTTTTTAATAGTTGTTTTTTGATTGCTTAAAATTACAAATCCGTTTGAATATAGTTGGTTTCATGCTAAAAAACGGTTTTCACAAAGATACAGTTTGTATTAAAATCCGGTGATGCCGGAAGAAATTTTTCCGGTAATTTAAGATTTAATTAAGAGATATAGAATTAATTTTGCGGCATGAATTTATCCCGAACAGATGTTGGCTTTATGGCCATCTGTACAGGTTTGATTGTTGCCAATCTGTACTACTGCCAGCCCCTGATAATTCTTATTGCTAAAGAATTTTCTATACCCGAAGACCAGGCTGGAACCATTACATATCTAACACAGGCCGGTTATGCAATCGGTATGTTTTTTATGGTTCCGCTGGGCGATAAGCTGGAACGTAAAAAACAAATACAAATCACAACGCTTGCTGCAGTGGCAGCTTTGATCATTGCGGCTACCGCCACAAACTTTAAGATGCTTCAGATCGCCAGTTTTTTAATCGGAGCCTCGTCCATCGTACCCCAGTTGATTTTACCGTTATCGGCAAGCCTGGCTTCGCCGGAACAAAGAGGTAAGGTGATCGGTACGGTCATGAGCGGTTTGTTGGTCGGCATTTTAATTTCACGAACGGTCAGCGGCTTTATCGGTGCCTGGCTCGGCTGGAGAGGAATGTTCTGGATTGCTGCCGTTTTATGTTTGCTAATCGTGATTGTGATACAAAAGAAATTCCCGGTAAACAGACCGAATTTTAAAGGAACTTACGGAGAACTTTTAGGATCTTTATTTTCGCTGATCAAGGAACAGCCTTTATTGCGGGAAGCAACCCTGATCAATGCGTTAAGCTTTGCCCAGTTTGGCGCTTTCTGGACCACTATGGTTTTGTTGTTATCCGGGGAACCGTTTCATTATAACAGTGCGACGATAGGCCTTTTCGGAATTGTGGGGGCTTCCGGAGCTTTGGCGGCACCGCTTGTCGGGAAATTAGGCGATAAGGGTAATCCGCGGGTCGTGATTGGTTATGGCTGTTTGCTGCTGCTGATCAGTTTTATCATATTCTATTTTTCTTCCGGGAGTTTAATCGGGATATTAATCGGAATTGTTTTTATTGATGTAGGTCTGCAATCGGTACATATCTCGAACCAGACCAGGGTTTATTCGTTGCTTCCGGAAGCCCGGAACAGGATGAATACGGTTTATATGTCGTTCAGTTTCTTAGGAACAGCTTTAGGATCGGCATTTGGTTTGTGGCTGTGGAATTACGGCAAATGGCATGCTTTCTCAATTGGAGGTGCGATGCTGTCTGTGGCAGCCATCATAATTTATGCACTGACTTACAAACGCAAATAAAAGCGGGAAGCCTTAAATTATAAATTTATAAAATAACATTATATTTGTTGCTCATTATTTAAAAAAGTATAAAAAATGCAAGACGGAATTTACGCAAAATTTAATACTACCAAAGGAGCTATTTTGGTAAAGTTAACGCATGATAAAACCCCTGGAACTGTTGGGAACTTTGTTGGTTTAGCGGAAGGGAATTTAGAAAATGATGTAAAACCACAGGGAAAACCATACTATGACGGTTTAAAATTCCATAGAGTTATTGCCGACTTTATGATTCAGGGAGGTTGTCCTCTTGGAAGCGGTGTTGGCGGACCGGGATACCAGTTTGATGATGAATTTCATCCGGAATTGAAACACGATGTACCGGGAGTTTTATCGATGGCAAATGCAGGACCCGGAACAAACGGTTCTCAGTTTTTTATCACACACGTTGAAACACCTTGGCTGGATAATAAACACACCGTTTTCGGTCACGTAATCGAAGGACAGGATATTGTTGATGCTGTTGCTCAGGGTGATCTTATCGATAGCCTGGAAATCATCAGAGTAGGGGAAGAAGCTCAGAAATGGAATGCCATTGAAGCGTTCCGTACTTTTGAAGGTTCAAGAGAAAAACGTTTAGCAGAGCAAAAACGTCAGGCTGAAGAGGCTTTGGAAAAATTAGCAGCCGGTTTTGAAAAAACAGAAAGCGGACTGCGTTATAAAATGATTCAGAAAGGAAGCGGGAAAAAAGCAGAAAAAGGTAAAATCGTTTCTGTACACTATTCCGGTTCATTAGAGAACGGAGCGATCTTCGACAGTTCATACAAAAGAAAACAGCCTATTGAGTTTCCATTAGGAAGAGGACAGGTTATTGAAGGATGGGATGAAGGTATTGCTTTATTACAGGTAGGCGATAAAGCCCGTTTTGTAATTCCGTCCTATTTAGGATACGGTTCCCGTGGTGCAGGTGGTGTTATTCCGCCGGATGCTACGTTGATTTTTGATGTAGAATTAATGGATGTAAAATAGTCCTTATTACATTTATAGTAAAAACTGCCTTATATGGCAGTTTTTTTTATGCCGTTTTTATACATTTTGTGTGTTTTTTAATGCCTGTATTTTTCATTTTATACTTATTTAACATTTTTTTGCTGTGTATGCATAGTAAAAAAGTGTTAAATTTAACATTTATTTATTAAATTAAAACTTTTGTTAAGAGTTGTAAAATTCTTTAAACCAGTAACTTGATTTTATTTTTCATATAAAATTATTTTTTTTGCTGAAAAGCGTAAAAAAATAGTATTTTGGAATGTCAATTATTTGCAAATAAGATCAGACAATTCAATTAACTTTAAAAATTTAATAATTATGAAAAACAATAAAGACCTTAAAAAGCCTTTCTTTGCTAATTTCTTAGAGAACCAATTGACAAACGAAGAGAAGAATTCTGTTCAAGGTGGAGATATCATAACTTTAAAAGCTACTGATACTTTACAAACATTAAAATACCCATCTGACAACGAAGACGGACCTGGACCGGTAACTGTACCAAGATACGATTTATTACAAACTATGAAATATCCATCTGATAACGATGAAACCGGAGGGCCAATCCTTGAGCCTGGAGGACCGTTTACAGAGTTGTAATTATAAGTTTAATAGCAATGGCTTGTTTGACAAGTCATTGCTTTTTCTGTTTTTAGATGATATTATGTATAAGCCACAGTAATGATTTTTATACTATTGACATAGTAATTAAGCGATTAAAAGAATTAGGTAAAGAAGTTTTCAGGTTAAATTCTGATGAATTTTCCCATCAGCTGCAATTTGATTATTCCTGTGATTCACAGGAAGTTTCAGTGAGCATACAGCAGGGAGACCATTCTTTTACAGTAAAAGATATTGAAGCGGTTTATTACAGGAAGTTATGGAGGATTGCACTTCCCGATGATCTGGATGATTCGTTTAAAAATATTTATTTTCAGGAATATACCACAATGCGTAACCTGTTCTTTGCATCACTCAAAGATGTTCCCTGGATGAACCCGATGGAACTCGATCACAGAATAGGAGAGAACAAACTGGAACAATTATCCTTTGCCCGTGAGGCAGGATTAATCATTCCGGAAAGTCTTTTTACCAATGACCCGGATAAAGTAAAAGATTTCTTTTATTCGGTTTGTCAGGGGAATATGATAGCCAAATTACATGGCTCGTTATCGCGCAGTATGAAAGGAAACACTCCTTTTTTTCCAACAACGCTCATTCAGGAATCCGATCTGGAACGATTAGACACTTTGCCCTATTGTCCGATGATTTTTCAGCGCAATATTGCGAAGCTGTATGAATTGCGGGTCATTTATATTGACGGTACTTTTTATACCGGAAAAATTAATGCTGAAGCATCGGAAGCCGGTAAAACCGATTGGCGCGCGGCCAATGATATCAAGCCGTCCTGGGAGCCTTATGTGCTGCCGGATACCGTTTGTACCGCTCTGGATACGATGATGAAAAACATCGGTCTGTATTTTGGAGCAATCGATATAATCCGCCGGAAAGATGGCGATTATGTTTTTTTAGAAGTTAACCCACAAGGAGAATGGGGGATGATTCAGCGTGATCTGGGATATCCGATCGGAGAAACCATCGCTGAAAAACTCATAGCAAGAATATAGTTTATAGAATTGCTTTTTTAAATCAGGAAATTATTAATAACTGTTATATAGTGAACCTTATTGGCAAACGAGGCATAACATAAAAAAATATTTATGGAAAAAGTATTGATTATTACGCATACTCTGGATAATGAATGTATTGATATTGTTTCAAGAAAAATTAGAGAACACGGCGGTGAGCCGATTCGTTTTAATGTAGACGAATATCCTCTGAAATACGGTTTGAGCACCTGCTATGAAAACGGCGAGTGGAAAACATATCTTGATTATGAAGGAGAACGGGTATCCATTCATGATATTGCATCGTTATGGTACCGACGCAGCCATAATTTGGGTGGCCGTTTGGATACTGTTCTGGAAAGAGAATATCTGGGCAGTGTTTATGGCGAAATCCGCGCTACTTTTTTCGGAATGCTGGAAAGCATGAACTGTTTCCAGTTAGGGAAATACAGCAAATACAGACGTCTGGACAGTAAGGAAGAGCAAATGAAAATCGCAGCCTATCTGGGGATGAAAGTTCCGGAAAGCTGTATTACCAATAGCCCGGAAGAAGCAAAACGTTTTGTAAAAGACCATCCGGGAGGCGTTATCACAAAAATGCAGAGTTCTTTTGCCATTGAAAGAAACGGTGTTGAAAATGTTGTTTTTACCAACTTAATAAAAGAAGAAGACCTGGATAATATCGAGACGCTGCAATATTGCCCGATGCAGTTTCAGGAAAAATTAGATAAGAAAGTAGAATTGCGTATCACGATAGTTGGTGAGGAAATTTATGCTTTTGAAATCGATTCTCAAAAAATGGATAATGCCAAACTGGACTGGAGAAGGGAAGGTATTGAATTGCTGGAAGACTGGAAACCGTATGAATTACCGGCCGATCTGAGAGTGAAATTATTACAGATGATGGACATGTATGATGTGAATTATGGCGCCATTGATATTATTGTAACTCCGGATGATGAATATTATTTCCTGGAAATAAACTCGGCAGGAGAATTTTTCTGGTTAGACCGATTGTTGCCGGACAACCAGATTTCAGACCAGATCGCGAAAGTGCTTTTAGGCAAAGCCAAACGCAGATACACACCGGTTTTTGAAGAAAGTTTAGCTTAATTACAGCTCTCATACAGATAAAAAGAAAAGCCCTCAAAATGAGGGCTTTTTTTATTGAATTATCATTTGCTTTCGTATTTTTACGCCCATAATTTATGAACATGCGTTATTTAAGTTTTCTTCTTCTGTTTACCTTTTTTACGGCGAAAGCCCAATTGCCTGCCCAGCATTGCGGATATGATTTTACGTCTTACCTGGTGCTGAATGTGCATGAAAACGGGAAAAAAGAAAACATTAAAAATTTAAAGATCACTATTGCTGACGAATCCGGAAAGGAAATCATCAATGTCAACAATATCTATAGCTGGACAAACAGCAACAAGCCATTGGTTTTTTCATCCAACTATAAAATTGACGAAAACGGCAACCGGGTAACCGAAGAAGTAAAGGATCAGAAAACAAGATGGTTTTTTCCCTTTGCAAAAGACAATTACCTGTTGTCTGTAGCGAACACGTTTCCGGCGGATAATTTTTTTATTAAAGTAGAGGATACAGACGGGGAAGCTAACGGCGGACGTTTTAAAACACAGTCTTTGCAGCTAAACAGCTTCAATATGTATGTTTTATGTTCGGCACAAAACGAACGTCAGGCGCAGCAATTCGGACCCAGAACGAACCGGCCGGTGGAAATTATTTTAGAACGGGAGTAGCATAAAAAAAACACCGTTCCCAAAAGAAGGTGTTTTGTAAAGAAGCATTAAACGACAGGATTGGTTACCGATATGATGCGCAGTGATTTTATTCCGGCAGGCATTTCCCAATCTACTTCGTCATTCTCTTTAAATCCTATCAGTGCGATACTTAACGGAGCGATTACAGAAACTTTCCCTTCCTTAATGTTTGATAATTGCGGCAGTACAATCTGAATTTTCATGCGTTGTTTTGCCTTAGTGTCTTCAATTTCTACAAAAGAGTTGATTCTGACAATATTATCGGCTACAATATCATCTTTGTTCACGATAGCACGATCCAATTCATTTGACAGCTGCATGATTTCTTTTGCACTTTTATTGTCGCCGCTATTTTTTGTCAACTCACGAAGTAGTTGATAGTCGGTCAATGATAAAACGGGTATTGGTTTCATAACTTTTATCTTTTAAAAATTTGACATTTCTTTTTTGCTGTTGTGATCCTGCAGCTTTCCTTTAAAATAAAGGTCTGCAAAACTGCGGTTGGCACTGCCTTCCGTTCTTCTGAAAAATACGGCTGGCGTAATCTCTTTCGGTTTTTCAAATCCGCAGGCACCGATAAATTCACTCAGGGCTTTCATGGTATTTTTATGGAAATTGGCAACACGTACGCTCTTGTCGGTAATATCAATTCCCTTGTATAACGCTTTATCCTGCGTGGCAATCCCTACCGGACATTTACCGCTGTCGCATTGCAATGCCTGAATACAGCCTAATGAGAACATCATTCCGCGGGCGCTATAACAGGCATCGGCACCCAAAGCAAACGCTTTTGCAAGGTCGAATGCCGAAATGATTTTCCCGGCTGCCAGAATTTTAACCTGTTCGCGAATACCGTAGGTTTTTAGAGTGGAACTCACAAACACCAAAGCATCAGAAAGGGCCATACCCATATAATCGATAAACTCCAAAGGTGCTGCCCCGGTTCCGCCTTCTGCTCCGTCAACGGTAATAAAGTCAGGGAAAATGCGGGTTTCCATCATGGCTTCCACGATATTGATAAACTCATCCTGACGTCCGATACAGATCTTGAATCCTACCGGTTTCCCATTGGAAAGCTGACGCAGCTGGTTTATAAAATACATCAGTTCAATAGCATTGCTAAAAGCGGTATGTGCCGATGGCGAGTGTACCGTAGTGTACGGTTCGATACTTCTGATCTTTGCAATTTCTGGAGTGTTTTTCTCAGCCGGCAGTAAACCGCCATGTCCCGGTTTTGCCCCTTGTGACAGTTTTAATTCCACCATTTTAACTTCCGGATAGGTAGCTCTTTCGGCAAACAATTCATTTGAAAAACTGCCATCCAGATTACGGCAGCCGAAATATCCGGTTCCGATCTGCCAGATCAGATCACCACCCTGTAAATGGTAATCACTGATACCACCTTCGCCGGTATTATGGGCAAAATTCCCCATTTTGGCTCCTTTGTTCAACGAGGTAACGGCAGTTTTGCTCAATGCCCCGTAACTCATGGCGCTGATGTTTAAAATGCTGGCACTATACGGTTGCAGGCACTGGGTATTACCAATGGTAACCCTGAAATCTTTTTCGTTTGCTTTTTTGGGATATATCGAATGGGCTGCCCACTCATAGCCAATGCGGTTCGGATCATCCTGCATTCCAAAAGAAATGGTTTGCTTTTCGTTTTTAGCACGCTGGTACACAATGGAACGCTGCCTGCGGTTAAATGGTTTTCCGTCCAGTTCTCCTTCAAAGAAATACTGTCTGAATTCCGGGCGAACGGATTCAAAAAGATAACGCATCCGTCCTACCAGCGGGTAGTTACGGCGAATAGAATGCTTGGACTGAAAGGTATCAACTGCAATAACCGCAAGAATAGCAATAGGAATTAAAAGGACTTCCCAGGCGATATTGTGGAATTGAACAAGATACAATCCTGTTAAAAGTAACAAAATAGTGACGAACCAGATAATTTGGCGTGCAACCAACGTTGCAAAAAACTTTTTAGATGTCATGATAAATAAGCAAAAGCGTCCGACAGATCTTTCTATCGAATTAAATTAATTTACTGTATAAAGTTTGAAAGGAATGTACCCGCGTATATATAAAAAAGAAAAAACTGTTATATACGGGGTCTAATTAATGAAGGCTTTGTTGTGTGAAAATAGGACAGCCACACTGCGTTTCCTTGCAGAAAACAGTGGCCTGATTACCGTTAAAGTCTGATTGCTCAACATAGCTGGTATATTTACACAGCGCAAAGGTAGCTAATTTTTTTAGATAAGCATCATTTCCATTTAATATTGCAGCCCAAACTGGGTTTTTGTTCCGGATTGATAACCCGGTTGTAAATAACACCGTCTATTGCGCCTCTTAAATCGCTGCCACTTAGCGGAATTCCGTTGGCCGGTCTGCTGTCGTCCAGCTGTCCGCGGTACACCAATCTGTCCAGGTTGTCAAATAGATAAAAATCCGGCGTACAGGCAGCATCATAATTTCTGGCAGCAAGCTGGTTCTCATCATACAGGTATGGAAACTCAAACTTATTCTCAAAAGCAAATTCCGTCATCAGCTCCGGAGCATCCTGCGGATAATTCACCACATCATTACTGGATATGGCAATAAAACCGATACCCTGAACGCGATAGTCATTAGCAATGCGGACAACTTCGTCGATAACATGATGTACAAAAGGGCAGTGGTTACAGATAAACATGACTACGGTGCCCTTTTCTCCTTTTAAATCGGAGAAGGAATAATAAGCCGCTGCCGAATTGGTATCTTTTAAATAAAATTCAGGTGCTATGGTTCCAAGCGGTAACATGTTTGACGGAGTACGTGCCATTTGTAAAATGTAGTATAATTATTAAAAGAGTTAAAGATAAATAAATGTAAAATGATTTGCTAATTTTGGAAAACGAATAGTTTAAAATTAATTATGGAACAAGAAACAATAAGCTGGGGTGATTTTGAAAAAGTAGAAATGAGAGTGGGTACCATACTGGAAGTCAATGATTTTCCGGAAGCCCGAAAACCGGCCTTTCAGTTAACGATCGATTTCGGAGCAGTAATAGGTATCCGCAAATCGTCTGCACAAATTACCAAACGATATACAAAAGACGTTTTAATAGGAAGACAAATTGTAGCTGTGGTTAATTTCCCTAAAAAACAAATTGGAAAATTCATGAGCGAGTGCCTCGTTTTAGGCGCGGTTCCCGAAGAGGGAGATGTTATTTTACTGGCTCCGGATTTTAAAGTTGAAAACGGTTCCAGAATAGCGTAATATAAAAGGGAGTAGTTTAGGCTCCCTTTAATTTTTTATAGTCTTCACTAAGCAATGGTATTCACAATAACCACAAGCGATACTACGGATATAAAAAGCCATAACAGGACACCCTGAGCCAAAGGTTTTATACCGGCTTTTTTCAGTGATTCTTTTGTTAATCCGGCTCCGATCAGGAACAGGGTTATTGTCAGTCCTTTTTTTGCCAGCATGACAATGACTTCGTTTATTGGCTGGAAAGCGGGAAAATAGCTGTTGAAAAGCATGGCCGCAATAAACAGGAAGATAAAATACGGAACGGCTACCTTACTTTCCTTATTTTTAAAAACCAGTGCTGTTACAACCGAAACCGGTATGATCCATAAGGCACGTTGCAGTTTTACAGTAGTGGCTATCTGTAAGGCTTCGTCGCCAAACCGCTGGGCGGCTCCAACCACAGAACTGGTATCGTGAATGGCAATGGCACACCACATCCCAAATTGCGGCTGACTTAAATGAAAGACATGTCCCAACAGCGGAAAGACGAATAATGCTATTGAATTAAGGATAAAGATCGTTGCCAGAGAAACGGATATTTCTTCTTCTCCGGCTTTAACAACCGGACTCAGGGCAGCAATGGCGCTTCCGCCGCAAATAGCGGTTCCGGAGGAAATTAAAAAACTGGTTTTCCGGTTAATCGCAAACAGCTTCCCGACAAGCAATCCGACGATCAATGTTGTAGTGATGGATACTATGGTGAAGAGAAAACCTTCCTTTCCGGTTTTGACCGCTTCGGTAATGTTCATTCCGAAACCCAGACCCACCACCGAAAACTGCAATAATATCCTGGTGGCACTGTGGCTGAATTTCTGAAAAGGATTGCCCAGGAACAAAGTGAGCAGGAAACCCGACAATAAAGCTATTGGCGGTGAAAAGAAAGGGAAAAGACATAAAATGATAAAAATGCTGAAAAACAGTATTTTGATTTTGTTTTCTGGGCTGGTTGATTCCATGATTTGTTTTGTTGTTTGTAAGCACAAAATTCGGAATATATACAGCACCAGACCAATGATAAATAGTTATAAGCTATAACTTCCGGTTATACTGTTTTGGGTAAACCGCATAAAGATTTCCGGGATGCGCTCCGTTTTTCCTTGTAAATGAGCGAAATAAAAAATGCGCTTGATGTCGAGGTCTTCAATGTCAATAACTTTAAATTCGCCGTTGACAATTTCTTTGCTAACGGCCGTAATGGACACAAAGGCAATACAATTGGAATTTGCCAGAAAGGATTTTATACTTTCGGTACTGCCCAAATGCATAATAACATTCAGGTCTTTCAGGTGAACGGAATGCTTGCCCAGTTCGTGTAAAATAATATCAAGACTGCCGGAACCGGCTTCTCTTAATACCAGCGGTGTTTTTAAAAATTCCGCCATGCTGAGGTTGTCTTTGTCAGCCAGTTTTTGAGAAGTGTGCACAACGGCTACAATTTCATCCTTTAAAAAAGGCGTGTATTTTAAGGCTACATTTTTTGATTTTCCTTCCACAATTCCCAAAGCTACTTTTTTCTGGATAACGGCTTTTTCAATTTTTTCGGTATTGGCATTGATAAGCGAAATCCGGATATCCGGAAAATGTCTGTAAAAATTAGCCAGAACGGGAGGAAGGATATACTGGCTTAGCGTGGTACTGGCGCCCAGCTGCAGTTCACCGGAATGGCGTTCTTTTAAAAGACTTAAATCGAAATGGATCCTTTTGTAAATTTCAAAAATATCTTCCGAGTGATTGAAAAGCAGCTGCCCGGCTTCGGTTAATTCGATCTTATTGCCTTTTCTTTCAAACAAACGGATGTCAAATTCAGATTCCAGCTCTTTGATGTTTTTGGTAACGGCAGGCTGGGTAATGCATAACTCTTCGGAAGCTTTTGTAAAGCTCAGATGCCTGGCGACTGTATGAAAGATTTTTAAGCGGGTATCCGACATGACTTCAATTTGGAGTAACTATTCAAAGATACGACTTATAGTTTTTTATTTCAGAATACTTCGCCTTGCTTTTTTCAGGATATAGGCTGTTTCTTTAGAATTGTTTTCCTTTTCCCATTTTTTACAGAGGCTGACCACAAATTCCGGTCTTGTTTTGGAAGCATCGTTAAGCCAGTTACCAACACTGTCGCGCACATATTTGGAAGTATCGGCTTTTAAAGGTTCCAATATGGGTAAGGCTAATTCCGGAGTTTCCTTTAACGCTTCGATATGTTTGCACCACACGCCTCTCGGCCTGATGGACTCACTGGCAAAACGCCGGATATATTCGTTTTCAGACCGGGTCCAGGGCGTTAGCAGTGTGATGGTTGTTTCCAGATTGTCAGTAATGTCCGGACGTATCGCCAGCCAGCTGAGTTCCCGTACCCCAAAATGACGGTCGGAGGCAAAGACTTTCATCCGTTCCAGTTTTTCCGCTACTGTAGCCTCGTCTTTACCGACAAAGAATACTGCCCAGCAGCGCACAGTGTCCGACGGATGTTGCGACAGCAGATCAAAAAGTGCCGTATCATTATGGATATAGCTTTGCGTTAACAGCCCTACACCAATAGCCTCATTGATGGTTGTGACCGTTTGCTTTTTTAAATTTGAAATGTCCGTCAGGATATCCTGTAAATAGGTCTTCCGGTTGTACTGTGTTAAAACGGTTTCCAACAGCTGCTTCTGGTTGATGGCCAGCCATTCGTTAAGGTTGGCCGATTCAATTTCGCCCTTGTTGAGCTGGTCTAAAATTGATGGCGGTATTGCGGCAATGGTCCGGGCTCCTTTTCTTGTTGTCATAACGCGGCTATTAGTTCTGAAATAACGATACGGTTCCGATAATCAGCATCGATAAAACGGTAGGCAATGCTGTTATCTTCGTTTATCACAAATATAGCAGGAATAGGCAAAACAGCAGCAGCGGTATTGTTGAAATCCTGCAATTTAATTCCGAGGCTTTCATAATACGGAATAACAAAATCGGGTAGTGTAAAGGCAATGCCGGATTGTTTGGCAAGGTCGTTGTCTTTATCGGTAAAAATCTTAAAACCGAATGGATGCTCTTCCAGCAGTGCCGCATTATAAACAGGCATTTGGGGTGAAACGGCAATCAGTTCGGCTTCTTTTTCCAGTATAAGCGGATAGGCGTCCTGTAATGCTTTTAATTCCAGGTTGCAGTAAGGACACCAGGAACCTCTGAAAAAGGCAATAATCAGTTTTTTGCGTTGCTGCAGCCCGCTTAGCCAAACAGTTTCTCCTTTATAATCGAGCAGGGCTCCATCGGGAAAAGACGCTCCGGTTTTAAGAGCATTTTGGGTAATATTCCGGGATTTTAAACCGGCAATGGCTTCATTAAATGCGGCGATTACTTCCGGCGGCAGCTGAATGGCCAATTGCTTGTTGAGGGCTTCGATTTGCTCCTGTAAATGTTCCATAAGATTTGTTTTTTGTGTAAAAATCAGCTGTTTCAGTGAAACTCACAATACCGCACTTTTTTACCCCATAGGGTGGAAAAAGTCAACTTTTAAGAGTATCAGCGTAGTAGCTGTAAAAAAATAACGGCATATTTTTCACGGGATGTTTCCGCTACATTTTGTTTCGGTAATTCCTGTTTGTATTTTTGTGATTCTCCGATACCGATTGTTATGAAAACAAAAATCCGCATTACCGAAAATAAAATATGCCCGTTGGAAGAAGCTGTCAATACCATTAGCGGCAAATGGAAAATCCCGATTTTATGGCAAATGAATGAAGGAATGAAACGTCCCAGTGAATTTCTGAGGGGTATTGCCGTTGTGGACCGAAGGGTTTTAAACCAGCAGCTGAAGGAAATGGAAGAATGCGGGTTGATCCGGAAGGAATCATTTAACGAATTGCCGCCAAGGGTTGAATATACTTTAACGGCTTTGGGCGACGAATTGGTAAAAGTACTGTGGAGCCTGAACGATTGGGGGAAAACACTGGTGGCAAACCGGGAGAAAATATAATATAAAAGCATATTCCCCGTTACTTTCAGTATATTTTAATCCAGGCCCTACAGATGTCGCCAAACAGACGATTACACATACTCTTTTTTTTAATTTTATTGGCGTTTGAGCAAAATGCCATTGCCCAGACCGATAGTACCTATATCGGTACGTTCAGCCAGGAATATTCCGGAAGGGTTTTTATTGCCAGAAAATACACTTCGCTGTCCCATGAAACAGGTAACGATAAAACGGATGAATACATGCCTAATAATCCTTTTGATATTGGTGCAGGCTTTAGCTGGGGCGGTTCGTCATTCAGTTTTAGCCACGGCTTTAATTTCCTGGCCGATCCGGAAAAGGGAAAAACCCGTTCGCTGGATTTACAATATCATTATTACGGGAAGAAAATAGTACTGGATTTCTTCGGACAGGATTATAAAGGGTTCTATCTGGAAGATACGAATAAGGAAAACATCATCGGGATGTATCCCGACATGCAGTTAACCAAAGTAGGGCTGTTCGGACAATATGTTTTCAATGGTAATAAGTTTTCCTATCGATCGGCATTTGACCAGACGGAACGGCAGTTAAAGTCGGCAGGAAGTTTGTTACTGGGCGGTGGTATTTATTATACACGGGTTCGCGCCGAAACCTCTTTAGCATTCTATAAAGACCTTTACCAGGTTGGACCCAGTATCGGCTATGCCTATACATGGGTTATTAACCGTCATTTTTTTCTGACGGGCTCTGTAACTCCCGGTTTGACGGTAGGGTTTAAAAATATAAACGATACGTTAATCTGGAATCCGAGTGTCTTTTTCAGATCCGCATTCGGTTATAATGCCGACAGCTGGTCGCTTAACGCATCCTTTTTGCTTAACAAGCTTTATGTGAGTTATAAGGATGATAACCACATCAGCCTTAATTCCGGAAATTTCCAGTTTACTTTTATCAAACGTTTTGACAGTAATTCGCGGATACTTAAAAAAATACCAAGATTTTAAATGTTTCAAAAGCCGGATGTATAGGATCGGTTAAACAGAACGAATCTGCCGGTATTATTTTGGGCAATGAAACCAAAATAATACCGGCAGATTACAGTATCCTACAACCATTGTCCGAACTTTTTGAGAAACTGTGTCTTTACCAATTGGGTCAGCAGGCAATAGCCGGTTAGTATGCCTATCAGCCATGGAAAATAAGCAAGTGGTAAAGCCTGCAGGTTTACCGTTTTGGCAAAAGGAGTAAACGGTATTGCCAGACCGACCAGCATTACGAAAGAAGTTAGGGCGACAACCGGAGCCGTTGCCCAGCTTTGTACAAACGGTATTTTTCGCGTGCGGATCATGTGTACGATTAATGTTTGCGATAACAATCCTTCTACAAACCAGCCGGTCTGGAACAGGCTCTGATGTTCGGGAGCATTCGCTTTGAATACAAAAAACAGTACGGCAAATGTGGCATAATCAAAGATGGAACTTATCGGACCGATACACAGCATAAAACGACTGATTCCGGCAGCATCCCATTTTTGCGGTTTTTCCAGGAAATCTTCGTCCATTCTGTCCCAGGGAATGGATATTTGTGAAATATCGTATAACAGGTTCTGGATCAGTAAATGGATGGGCAGCATGGGCAAAAACGGCAGCAGGATACTCGCACCGAGCATGCTGAACATGTTTCCGAAGTTACTGCTGGCAGTCATCTTGATGTATTTGATAATGTTCCCGAATGTCCGGCGGCCGTAAATAACCCCTTTTCGCAATACCATCAGGTCTTTTTCCAAAAGGATAATATCGGCACTTTCTTTAGCAATATCCACAGCGGTATCCACCGAAATCCCTACGTCGGCATTTCGCAGTGCCGGAGCATCGTTGATACCGTCGCCCATAAAGCCAACCGTATGCTGCTGTGCCTGGAACAGTTGCACGATACGGGATTTCTGAACCGGATTCAGCTTTGCAAAAACACTGGTTTCTTCCAGTTTTGAAGAAAGTTCATCATCGGTCATTTTCTCAATTTCATTTCCCAATAGAACGTGATGGAACGGAATGCCTACATCGCGGCAGATTTTCCGGGTCACGATATCGTTGTCACCGGTTAGTACTTTTACCTGTACGCCCAGTTTCTGTAAACTTTCAATGGCCGGTTTGGCAGAAGGTTTTGCCGGATCCAAAAAGCCTATAAAACCGGTTAAGACCATTTTGCTTTCATCGGCTACGCTGTAGTTAGCCGAACGGTTATCGTATTCTTTTATCGCCACCAGCAATACCCGTAAACCATCTTCGTTCAGCTTTCTTGAGGTATTTAAGACCGTTTCGCGCATGCCGGCATCAATCGGAACAATGGCATCTTTTTCGATGTGTATGCGGGCATTTTCACCGGGATAAAAAGAATGGGAACACAAATCGAGCATTTCCTCAACGGCACCTTTACAGATCAGCAGGTGTTTGCCGTTTTTCTGTTCCAGGATAACACTCATGCGGCGGCGCTGAAAGTCAAAAGGAATTTCATCTACTTTTTTGTAATCTTCTTCCACTTTCAGGTAATCGTGCAGTTCCACATGTTCTAAAACGGCTACATCCAAAAGGTTTTTCAAGCCGGTCTGGTGGAAGCTGTTAAAGTATGCCCATTTGAGGACCTCATCATCTTCATTGCCCAAAACGTTCAGATGCCGTTCTAAAATGATCTTATCCATAGTGAGCGTACCTGTTTTATCGGTACACAGTATGTCCATTGCGCCAATGTTCTGTATGGCATTCAGGCGTTTTACGATTACTTTCCGCTTACTCATGTTTTTTGCCCCTTTGGCCAGGTTGGCGGTAACGATCATTGGCAGCATTTCCGGGGTTAATCCCACTGCGATGGCAATAGCAAACAGCAGGGCATCAAACCAGTCGCCTTTGGTCAGTCCGTTAACGATAAAAACCAGAGGTACCATAACCAGCATATAGCGAATTAGCAGCCAGCTGACTTTATTGACGCCTTTATCAAAACTGGTTTCCGAACGTTTGCCGCTAATGGCTTTGCCAATTGCCCCCAGATAGGTCAGGTTTCCCGTGGCAACCACAATAGCCGTTGCGGTTCCGCTTACCACATTGGTTCCCATAAAGCAGATGTTTTCCAGTTCCAAAGGTGGTTTTGCCGTTGGATTCGTTACCGGAGCTTCTCTTTTTTCCAAAGGCAGGGATTCTCCGGTGAGTATTGCCTGGCTCACAAACAAATCTTTGGATTGTATTATCCGGATATCGGCAGGGATCATGTCGCCGGCACTCAAATAGAGAATATCACCCGGTACCAGATCTTTAAACGAAATTTCCTGTTTGCCGATGGTTTTACGCAATACGGTTGCTGTTGTGGTGACCATGTTTTTTAAGGCTTCGGCAGCCTGGTTGCTGCTGTATTCCTGCCAGAACCGCAGCAGGGAACTGAGAATGATCATTACACTCACAACGATTACCGTTTTATAGTCCTGTTCGCCCGGTGCGGCTAAAATAATATCCATTACGGCAGAGATAACCACCAGAGCGATTAATACGGCTATAAACGGGTTTACAAAAGCCATGAACAGCTGTTTGTACCAGGAAGGCGCTTTTTCGTGCTGGATTTCGTTAGGACCGAATTTTTTTAATTTTTCTTCCGCCGTTTGCTGGCTCAATCCGGCTTCGTTGGTTTCCAGTAAGGCATATATAAGATTACCGTCGGCTTTTGCAATAGCATTAAGCCGGGTAGCGGCACTTTCTTCAAAGTTTGAAAAAGCTTTGTTCCCGTTTTTTATTTTTGTTGTCAACATTTTGATAAGGTTTTGCTTTTTATATTTCAGCTTGTTGTCCTGTAAATTCCCAGCTCACTTTGGTTACTTCCTGTTCAATGGTGAGCCGACTTACTATCTGTTCCATGATATAATCCTGTATGCCGGCTGCCGTGATTTCTGCAACGATTAAAGTTGAGGTCTGATTTTCATTATCGCTGCTGGCAAGGGAGCGGAGCACTATTTTTTCATTGTTCCCCAATTGCTGTATTAACAATACCCGGATGTGGTTTTCCACATTGTTTTTACAGTTAATGATAATTTTATAGTCGGCAGGCAGGGAGGTATTTTTAGGAATAAATGTCAATACACTAAGCTTTGTGCCTACAGTACGCAATAACAAATGGGTAATGATTACGGTAACTGTGGTGAGTATTGCCTGGGGGAATAACCCTATTCCGACCAAAGCGCCTACAGCAGCAGCACACCACAAAGTAGCGGCTGTATTTAAACCCTGTACGTTCAAGCCGTCCTTCATGATCACGCCGGCACCCAGAAAACCGATTCCGGATACGATCTGTGCGGCTACTCTGCTGGGATCGCCGGAATGGCCGGTAATCGAAACCGACAGCAGTATAAAGGCGGCTGCTCCAATGGATACGAGGGTATTGGTGCGCAATCCGGCACTTTTTTGCCGCCATTGCCGCTCAATGCCTATAGCGGCTCCTAAAACGAAGGCGAGTGTTAACCGCACTGCAAATTCAGTTACCGAAAGCATAGGCAGCAGGATTAGACGGTTGATACTGTTGCGGTTTCGGAATCGTACCGGACTTTATGGTCTGTTCTTCGGAACCAATAGCGATAAAGGGCATAGTCCCGATACCGAGGTGAATATCGTAATATTCGGATGTGACAGGAGTTTTCTTGTTGTTGTAAAACGTCTTGTTTTTTATACGCTTTACGAATAAAAATATAAATTTCATGACTGATAAAGATTTTGTTCCCTGAAGAACAATACCGGTCATGTTCTTTACAGCGAAACGTTAGTACTTAAATTGGGATAATCGTCCATAATTTGTTTTATTAACTATGCAAAAGTAAAACAGCCCATTGGATTGGGCTGTTAGAGATGTTTTAGAAAAATATTAGAAAATCATTAGAGCGGGGAGAAGGTTTAGTTTTCGGTTCTTTTTTTCTCTTCTTCGTTCCCGAAATTTCGCTGGTCTACTTTCACTTTATTGTTTCCGAAGTTATACGTCAGTGATACTCTTACAAACCGGCTGCTGTTGTTTTCGTTATAAACTTGTTTGATGCCATTTACAACTGAAGTATAATCTTTTAAATAGGTTGTATTAAAGATATCATTGAAGAGTACGGCAACCTGCATATTATCGTTTAGGAAGCTTCTTTTTACCGCCAGGTTTAACCCGGAAACGGTTCCGTATTCATACAATCCTCTTTTGTAAGGAGAGCAATACAGATAGTCCAGCTGTAATTTGGTTTGCTTGTTCAGGGAGAAAGTATTGTTTGTGGCCAGATACACCTGCATTTTATTCATAGGAACCGCCTGGATGTTTGTTGCAAATACTGTTTTGGAACCCAATAGATAGATTAAGTTCTGACTTTGCCACCACGGTGCGATCGTTGCCGTGTAGTTTTCCCCGATACCGTAATAGTATTCTTTAAAGTAGTTTTCCCGACTGATGATCTGAGTGTTTGTTGCTGCATTGGAACTGAACACCACGCCATAACCATTGGTAATCACATTAAAGAAGGCATTGGTACGCAATTTTCCTTTGTAGGTATAGGTAAGATCGAAGTTATCATTGTAGGAAGGCTGTAAAAAAGGATTTCCTTCGGAATAGCTGTTGCTGTTCAGGTAAGCACGGAACGGGTTCAAATCGCGGAAACCAGGTCTGTTAATACGTTTTCCGTAGTTAAAAAGAAAACTATGATTGTCATTTTCGGTATAAGAAAGATAAACGGTCGGGAACAATTTGAAATAGTTGTTGGTATTGTTTTGGTTTAACGTTTGGGAATATCCTTCCGTTTGGGTGTTTTCAAGACGTAATCCTAATTGTACATTGAATTTGTCGTTTATTTTTTTAGTTCCGTTAATATAAACGGCCTGATTGCGTTCGCGGTATTCAAAGGTATTCGAACGGTTCGGATCCAGTTCCGGGCTACCGCTGATAGTGTTATAGTATTGAATAGCACCTTTACTGTTGCTGAAACTTACCTTGGCACCATAAGAAAGGCTGGCAAAAGCCAAAGGATGTTCCATATCGGCTTTTATAGTAAAGTTATTGATGTTCTGGCTGGAAATATTCCTGGCGGCCTGGTTAACGTTCAGGAAGGCGGCATCCGGTGAAAAGGTTTCGGCAGTAAAACGGTTGTCAATTTTAGCATCAAAAGTGAAATAATCCACATCTACGGCAATGTTTCTACCCAGCGTATCCAATTTTGAGATGATGTGGGCATTGTATGTCTGGCTGTTTGAATGCTGGTTGTTGCGGCCGTTATTGATTAATAAAGAATCCAGTGTTTTTCCGGTATTAAAGATATTGATCACAGCTTTATCCTTGCTGTCCGGGCTATTGAAATTCCCCAGGTACTGAGCGCCTATGCTGGTACGGTCGGATAGAGCATAATCGGCAGTGATGCGTCCGGAAGCATGATCCGTTTTTTGTTTGCCTTTGTATTTTAATTCCCATAATCCACCGGGATAGTAAGTGTCCAAATCCTGTCTGGACTGGGTATTTCCTGATTTTCCGGTACCGCTTACAGTGAATTTTAATTTGTCTTTGTTGTACAGGAAATTATTGCGCAGCGTAGTGGAGCCGTAAGTATTCTGGTCATAGGTAAGCGTAGTGCTGTTTTTCCAGGAATCTGAGGCACCTTTTTTAAGGATGATGTTAATCAGGCCGCCATCGCCTGCAGCTTCATATTTAGCCGGCGGATTGGTAATGATTTCGATATTCTTAATGTCGCTGGCCGATATTGATTTCAGGAAGCTGATTAGCTCCTCTCCGGACAGAGCTACAATTCTTCCGTCGATCATCACACGGGAAGCACCTTTGCCCAGCATACTGATGGCATTGTTTTGCACCACAAGACCCGGAGCGGTACTCATGGCATTAATGGCATCACCACCAGCGGCGGCGGCATTGTTATCTACAGTATATACCAGGCGGTCAATTTTTTGTTCCACCATTTTCTTGTTGGTTTTAATCACGACCTGTTGCAGGGTATTGGCACTTTCGCTAACAACGATAGTACCCAAATCGACAGGGGTATCCATCGTGATCTCTTTCTGCCAGTCGTTATAGCCTAAAAAGCTAATTTTAAGGTTGTAGGTGCCTTTATTCAGTTCCATTTCAAACGAGCCGTCTTCCAGGGTGGTCATACCGGTAATTATTTTTCCTTCGGGACTGGTGATAACAACATTTGCCCATGCTAACGGTGCTGCGGCATCGGTTACTTTTCCTTTTAACTGTAATGATTGTGCCATACAACATAATGGAAATAGTAATAACAGAAACAGGTTTACTTTTTTCATGATCTCAATTTTTGCGTTGGTTTTAATTATTTGAAGCAAAATTGCGGTAGCGAAAGTTCCTGTGCGACCGATAAAAAAAGTCGAACCATTTTTTGAAGATAAAATTGGTTCGACTTTCTTAAATGAGGCGTTCGACTTTTTTTAAAGCCTTTAAGATGAGGTGTTTCGGTATTGTGTAGGCGTTAGATTTGTATATTTTTTAAAAGAGGTATTAAAAGAAGATTTGGAGTTAAAACCCACTTCATATAAAATTTCCAGTACCGTTACATCGCTTTTTTCGGGATTTCTTAAAAGGTGCATAGCTTTCTGAATGCGGTATTCGTTTACAAAATCAAAGAAATGCTGATCCATGTGGTGGTTGATCAAAACGGATAGCTCTTTTACCGGCAGCTCAATCTGATCGGCCAGTTGCTGTATTGTCAGCGACGGATCCAGATAAGGCTCCTGAGCGATCATATAGCTTTTAAGCTGATTAATTTTTGCCGTGATGGGAGTGTCCTGTTCCGCTACGGTTTCCGGATGCGGATTGGCCTCTTCCGTATGAACGATGTCTTTTACCAGTTGTAATTTTGAATCAACGCTTCTGAATAGTTCCGGATAGTATAGGGCTTTGAGAACAAACCAGCATAATACAGATAAGGCAATCAGGCCGACAATTATGTTCAGCCAGATAAAAATACCGTCATGATCGGTATAAATAACGGTGTTCTTTACAAGTACGATAGTATGTGCAACGGTAGAGATAACGGTAATCTGGAACAGCCATTTGTATGTGGCACTCGTTGGATCGGTATAGTTTTCCCGGTAAATTTCCCTGAATTTTTTCAGAAGCAGGAAAACGGCAATAATATAAAAGGCAAATTGCAGCTCTGTAACCACGCGGATAAAGATCATTTCGGGAGATTTGGTCAGGTGGCTGAACAGTTGTTCTTTACCGGCAGTATCGGCAAAATACAGGCGTGGTGCCATAACGATATTCCCGATGAGGTAAGGAACGGCATGCAGCAAATGCTTGGGCTGTATGCGAAAATCGGAATAACAGACCGATAGCATGTACAGGTAAAAAAACGGCATGATTAACAGCGACATCAGGATCCGGAACATTTCCAGATTGAGAAGACTGCCGGTATAGCTGAACATAAAAAAACCGCTGATATCAACAGCACTCAGAATAATAAAGCAGGCAAACAGCCGGTTGCTCAATTTGTTCCGGGTTTGTACCGTTATCAGGAAGAGCGCTAAAAGAAAGGAAACAAAAACGGTGATTTTTGCAATCTGCGTAATTAAACTGATTTTATCCATCTAACGATCTTTATTGTTTTTAGAAGTCAGTATCCCAAGGTTTTTCTCCTGCATTTTTTCAATATTAAAATACAGACCTTTTATTTTAAATGTTTCGGTAGCGGCAATTTTAATAAAGTCACAATTGCCAACAAGTGATTGTCCGGTGTTGTTTAATTCCAGCATGTTGAGCAATACATATTCATGTCCCACAACAATAACGTGGAAACCGGTTTCACAGGTTACCCCGTCACCGGAATGCATGATCGTATTTAAAATACCATGGAAAATAGCGGATACTTTTTTGGATTGTTCTTCATCGCCTTTTAAATGATAGAGGTAAGCCAGGATGTTCATCATTCTGATATCGAACGGGAATTCCTGAATAGCGCTTTTGGTCAGTTCGATAATTTTGTCGTAGTCTTTCGGATCGAGTACCTCGCGGTTTAAATAAAGGGCTAGATCGTCTTCTTTAGAAAAGTTCCTGTAAGGGTCATAGTCTTTATCAAAAATATAACCATAGTACAGGTATTGGAAATCTGCTGCTGTCAGCGATGCATCATAACGGCTTAACCGTTCCTTTAATAACGGATAATAATAAACCGATTTTTTATTTTGTACTTCTTTCTGTATCTGTTTATAGTCCGGAACTTTAAACTCAAAATCCTGAGCAAAAGCAGCGGTTACGAACAATACGAACAGCGTGACTAAAAGGCCTCTTTTCATTAGAAATTAATTAAGGACTAAAAATAGTATTATGTTTTTATACTATTCAGGAATCATTGCAAATATTTTTGAAATTTCCCGGATTGCAATACTGCGATAGCCGGAGTACCCGGATTGCCGGGGTTTGCTATAGTTCCGGAAGATATTGTTATTTTTTAAGTGCTGAATAAAAAGTTCAGCTACTAAAAATAACTGATTTTAAGGGTGTTGTTATCATGTTGTTAATTTAATTTTTAATTTTCTGAGTAAAAATTAAATTATTGTGTAAAAATATATAAAATACACGCTTTTTTAGTAACTTGTGAAAGCGATCCCAAATCTAAATTACCTATGACTACAGTTGCTTTTTTCAGGTTATACAAAAATGTAACATTTTCATATTCAATAGTGAAAAGTTTAAAGAGACTACCGTTTCAGCGATATTTAGATTGCTTTAGTAGTATTATTTATCCACCGGTTTTACTAGAAAAATATGAAAACAGCTTTACTCCTGTATAAAGAGGCGTCATTTTTAAAAGAAAAGAATGACGACGGTTTGAATTATGAAGCCGCACAATTGCTTATTGGCTTCGGTGCACCCGGATTAATTTCAGATCCCGATACGTATGCTTTTCTCAGAAAGCGGTTTCCGCTGGCCGATATTGCGCTCTGCTCTTCTGCCGGAGAGATTTATCAGAAAGAAGTGGTAGACGATACGATCACGTTAACGGCACATGAATTTTCGGCTACAGCGATCAAAACATCACAAATTGATATTGCGGATTACGATTCCGGTTTTACCGCCGGGAAAGCACTGGTGGAAAACCTTCCCGATGAAGGACTGCGGTTAATATTTGTACTGTCTGATGGCGGAAAAGTAAACGGGAGTGAATTGGTTAAAGGGATGAATGCGGCCAAATCGAAACAGGTATTAATTACCGGCGGACTGGCCGGTGATGCCGACCGGTTTGAAAAAACCTATGTGGGTTTAAACAGTGTTCCGCAAACCGGTAAGATAATTGCCATTGGTTTTTATGGCGATAAACTCTTGCTTTCACACGGTTCCTTGGGCGGATGGGAGACTTTCGGATTGAAAAAAACAGTAACAAAATCGAGTGAAAATATATTATATGAAATAGACAACAAGAACGCCCTGGACCTGTATAAAAACTACCTGGGGATATATGCTTCCGAACTGCCCGGATCGGCATTATTATTCCCTTTGGCACTAACTTTAAAAGACAGTGGGGAAACGATAGTAAGAACCATATTGTCCATTGACAACAACAATAAAAGCATGACTTTTGCCGGTGATTTGCCTGTGGGAAGTGAAGTACAATTTATGAAGGCAAATTTTGATAAACTGGTCGATGCGGCAAGTGATGCCGCCAATACGTGTTTAGCCATACAGCATGCCGCTCCCAAGCTCGCTATACTGATTAGCTGCGTGGGAAGAAAACTGATATTGGGAAACAGGATAGAGGAAGAGGTGGAAGCGGTTTCCGATATTTTCGGTGCCGCAACACTACTGACCGGGTTTTACTCTTATGGCGAAATTTCCCCGATGCGGCCTTTCTCTAATTGTGAACTTCATAACCAAACGATGACAATTACCGGACTTAATGAAATTGAGTGATCATGACGTATCATAAGTTATTACAAAAACAGATTAATAAATACCTGCCGAAAGATTTCAGGCAGCATAATGATTTCAGGGCTTTTCTGGAGTCTGTTAATACTTCTTACAACTCGTATGAGAAAGATAAAGGGATTATGAACCAGGCATTCCAGGAAAGTGAAAAAGAATACAATGAAGTACATGAAAATTTAAAAAGAGAAAATGACCTTAAAGAAAGGTCTATTGAAAACCTGTATGAAAGTCTGAAAGGAATTGACGATACGTATCAGGATATTAAAGATGAAGATAAAAACGATCTGCTGTTTATCTCCGGATATTTAAGTGAGCAAATCGAAAAAAGAAGAAAATCCGAAAAGAGCCTGAACCACACGGTTGAACTTTTTAAAATGCTGCTGGCAAATATTCAGTCCGGTGTTATGGTAGAAGACGAAAACCGGAAAATCTTATTTATCAACCAGCTGTTTTGCAATTTTTTCGGGATAAAAGAGCGTCCGGAAACGATGGTTGGAATGGATTGTGCTGTTACGGCCGAGCGTTCCAGGCATATCTTTAGAAAACCGGACGATTTTGTAAACCGCCTGGAAACGATTTTTGAAGAAGGCAAAATTGTGACGAATGAATTGATCGAGACAACAGACAACCGCTTTTTTGAAAGGGATTATATCCCGATTGTTATCAATGGAGAACTACAGGGGAATTTCTGGAAATATACGGATGTTACCGAGAAAAAGCAGACGTTAACGCTGATTGAGCAAAATGAAGAGCGAAACCGCCTGATCATGAATGCGGCGCTGAATGCAATTATTAATATTGACAGTGCCGGGAAAATCACTTTTTGGAACCGCCAGGCCGAGAAAATATTCGGCTGGAACCAGGATGAGGTTTTAGGACAAAACCTGACCGATACGATCATTCCGGAAAAGTATGCAAGCGGACATATTAACGGGATGAACCATTACCTGGAAACCGGCGAAGGGCCGGTGTTGAACCGTCAGCTGGAACTGAGCGGACTGAACAGGGACGGACAGGAGTTTCCTATTGAAATTTCGATACTGCCGATTAATCACAATGAAGAAAAATTCTTTTGTTCTTTTATTCAGGACATATCCGAAAGAAAAAAGGCGGAAACCAGCCTTAAAGCACAGGAAGAAAAATACCGCAACATTATTGCCAATATGAATATGGGACTGATAGAAGTGGACCGGAACGATATCATCTTGTATGCAAACCAGGGCTTTCTTTCGATTTCCGGATACGAACTGGATGAAATTATCGGTAAGAGCGCCCCGGAGATTTTTATGTATAATGAAGATCTGAAGCTGGTGAAAAGCAAACAGGAACTGAGAAGAAAAGGTATTTCGAATTTGTACCAGCTGCCGATTAAAAATAAAAAAGGAGAACTGCGATGGTGGGCCATCAGCGGCGGACCGAATTATGACGACAATGGCGAATGGATCGGGTCCATAGGGATCCATCTGGATATTACCGAACAAAAGCGGATGGAAATTGAGTTGAAGAATGAAAAAATCAAGGCACAGCAGGCTTCGAAATCGAAAGAAGCTTTTCTGGCCCACATGAGCCATGAGATCCGGACACCTTTGAATGCGATAGTCGGCTTTTTAAGAGAATTATCGAAACAGGATCTGACCGCAGCACAAAAAGAATATGTAAACAACAGTAATATTGCTTCCAAACATTTGCTGGCGATCATTAACAACGTGCTGGATATCTCCAAAATTGAAGCCCGGGAAATGTCCCTTGAAAAAGAAGACTTTATTTTTGAGAATACCATCAATAACGTGGTAACGGTGATGAAGCCACGGGCTGAAGCCAAAGAGCTATACCTTAGCAAATCGGTTTCGGAGCATATTCCGAAGGTTTTAAAAGGGGATGTTTTGCGATTGGAGCAGATTTTATTCAACCTTATCGGCAATGCGGTTAAGTTTACGACACAGGGCGGCGTTGCGGTTGATTGCAGTCTTGTAGAAAGTTCGGATGCCCGGCAAAAAATAAAGATCTCGATTTCCGACACCGGAATTGGTATTGATGCTGATTTCCAGAAAGATATTTTCCGAAAGTTCACACAGGAGGACAAAGCGCTCACAACAAAACGCTATGGCGGAACAGGATTGGGTTTGTTCATTACCCGGGAACTGGTAGAGCTGATGGGCGGTACCATTGAAATTGAAAGCGAAAAAGGCAAAGGAACGGTATTTCATGTGTATCTGGAGCTGGAAAAAGGAGATGAGGAAAAGATCCAGAAGGCGAACCAGCAGGAAGAATGGATGAATCTCGAAAATGTTACGATCCTTCTTGTAGAGGACAATATTCTGAACAGGATGGTGGCACAAAATTCCCTGAAACATTATAAATGCAATGTTATTGAAGCGGAAAACGGATTAAAAGCGATTGAAATTCTAAAAACAGGCGCGAATATTGATTTGATACTGATGGATATCCAGATGCCGGAAATGGACGGTATTGAAGCAACAACGCTTATAAGAGAAGAGCTGAAACTGGATATACCGATTATCGCCTTAACGGCAAACGCGTTTAAGACCGAGGTAGAACGCTGCCAGAAAGTAGGCATGAATGATTATGTTACCAAACCGTTTGACGAAGACGTGCTGATTAACATGATTGCAAAATATACGAATAACGGTAAAATTGAAAAGATAGGCACTTTAACGAAGCTCTATGATTTGCGTTTAATCCAGGGATTAAGCAGTGAAAACGATAAGTTTATGAATGAGCTGCTGGTGGTTTTTATTGAGCAGGTTAACGAGACCATCCAAAAGACGGAAATTGCCCTTTCGGAAAATAATTTTACAGAGGTGGGCCGTATTATGCACAAAATAAGGCCGAGTGTGGAAAGCTTACGGATTCATTCCATTAGTAACGAACTGAAACAACTGGAAGAGTTGGCTAAAAATGCAGAGAATGTTACGGCCATTAAAATACTGTTTGGCTTTATCAGGGCGAAACTGGAAGAAGTGATTTTGCAGTTAAAAGAAAACGAACGGGATTTTCTGTAATCCGGAGCTACTATAAAAATATAAACCTGGCGTTAGTGGTAACGCCAGGCTTAACGAAAAAGTCAGTACATACTTAACTTTGCGTAAACAAAAAAAATTAAATTAAAATTAAAGTACTTTACAGGATGTTATCGTTTTTGCTGCAACGAGTATAATCCGTTGGAAGTAAACAATTCATCCGGTTTTTCTACTGTTTCTGCCGGGACTACGATCTGATCGGCATTTTTTATGGTTTCCAGCCTGTCGGTAATGATAAGCAGGGTTTTGTTTTTTACCAGTTCCTGAATGGTTTTCTGGATACCGTTGTTCTGGTCTGCATCCAGGGAAAAAGCAGCTTCGTCTAAAAGCAGTATCGGTGCGTTTTTTAGTATTGCCCGGGCAATATTGAGGCGCAGTTTTTCATTAACAGACAGTTGGTACCCGTATTTTCCTATCCGGGTGTGCAATCCTTCCGGCAGTTCCCAGGCAAAATCAATGACCTGAGCTTTTTCGGTAGCATCAAATATGGCATCGTCCGTGGCTTCCGGATTTTCCGATTTAAGGTTGTTGTAAATACTGTCGTTCAATACTTCACTATCCTGGAAAATTTCGCTAACAAATGCTGAAAGTTGCTGCTGCGGGATATTTTTGATGGGAATGCCGCCAATTTTAATGGTTCCTTTTTTAATATCCCAAAAGTGGGAAAGGAGTGTGGTTAACGTTATTTTATCGGTTGCAGATAATCCCACTAATGCCGTGACGCTTTTTTCTTCAGCATGAAAGGAAATTCTCCGGACGGCTTTTTCACCATCGGCATTAAAAGCGACATTGTCAAACTGTATGTCGAAGGTGGCCGGGCTTTCTTCCTGATTCACTTCCAGCAATGGCCGGTTTAAGAATTGTATGATTCTGTTTATATTAAAGTTCATCTTGTATCCTGTTTGGAAGCTGTTACCGGTATTCCGGACCGCTTCGTTTATTTTAGCTGGAACTCCTCACGTCGTTCCATTTCCGATTGTTCTTCACTATTGCCTGCCTTCCAGTAAGAGTAGGCATAAAGTTCGCTGCGTTCCCATTTTTGCTCTTTTCGCATATAGTTCCGGATCGTTTTTACAGTAGCAAATTCGGCTGCTACATAGGCAAAACGGCTGATACCCGAGTCCGGTAACGGATGGTTTTTAATGGCATCTGCCAGTGCAGTAGTCAAAATATTGTCGTTATATAACAACCACTTGACCGTTACCTGCGATCGCGTTGAAATGGTTTGTATTTCCTGTTCGTTTTCAACAAGTATATAGGCAACACCGGTTGCCGTTTCGGGCAAGGTTTCCAGTATAACACTGATAACGGGAATAGCCGTAGCATCGCCGGCAAGCAAATACCAGTCGGCTTTCGGGTAAAGTTCCGTTTTTAAGCCGTACATCGCCACACCTAAAGGATCGCCAACATTGGCATGGATTGCCCAGGAAGAAGCCGGACCGGAATCGCCATGAGCAACAAAGTCAATATACATTTCTTCTTTTTCAAGATCAATCCCCCTGTGGGTATAGGTACGGATGGACGGGCAGACCTCTTGTGGCGGAAGTGCCCATTTTCCGTTATCAAAATGCGGAAAATGAATCTCGCGAACACCTGCCGGCGGAATAAAAATTTTATTGTTTTCCCCTACGGTTGCTGCTGCATATTGGTTTACAGATGCCCCTGTTAGTGTAATCCGTAAATAATTAGGCGTTATATACTTTTTAGCTTTTACCTGAAGTGTTGCATTAATGATGTGCAATAATTTGTTTTCTTTAGTATTTGCCATTGTGTGATTGATGATTTTGATAAAAATAAATTAATAGTTTAGATTGTTTCTAAATAATATTTATCTTTGAACAAAGGTCAGCTTTATCCCTTTTAAGGTTGTACTCAAAACGGATTATTGATAACGCTAAAAGGATTTTTAAATGAAAATGGTTATTACGAATACAGATCTCAATGATATTTTGTTTGAGCGGGATTTGCCACAGAATTTTAAAAGCGATAAAGCCTATACCGAAAGTAACACTGCTATATTTCATCCGAAATTCGGTTCGTCGGATATCGAAGATTTATGGTTTGAGGGAATCCACATTACGAAAGGGCAAACCCGGATCAAAGAAGATATTTCCTTAAAAATAGAGAGTAATTATTCCGTATTTGAAATGCATTTTACGCTTTCCGGATCCAGCCAGGCCACTACTTTAGGCTCCAAAGAGATCTTTCGTTTTGAACCACAGCAGCATAATCTTATTTATACCAAAGATTTTGAGGGGTATTTTAATTTTTCGAAACAGGAAGATCTGAATAACTTTTTTGAAGTGCATTTTACCGAAGATTATTTTCAGCGTTTTATGAATGTTGAAAATACCGTACTGGATAAGTTTCTTAACGGTATTGAAAAAAGGAGTATGTCGGCAATGAAAGAGAAAAATATGGCGATTACGCCACAGATGAATCTTATCATTTCGGAAATCATGCAGTGCAAACGTTCCGGTTTGCTGAAACGTCTTTTTATCGAGTCGAAGGTTATTGAGCTGTTTATGTTACAGCTTGCCCAGTTTGAAACGACCTTAAAGGAGAAAAAAGAGGTGATGAATTTCCAGGATATCGAAAAAATCCATCATGCAAAATATTTACTGGAGCAGAACATCAGCAATCCTTACACGCTAATAGCGCTGGCGCATGAAGTAGGACTAAACGATTTTAAATTAAAAAAAGGCTTTAAAGCAATCTTTAACACTACTGTTTTTGGCTATCTGCACGACTTACGAATGGAAAAAGCGAAACATTTGCTGCTGGAACAGGAAAGGACTATTAAGGAAGTAGCTGATTATTGCGGCTATGAATATGTGCAGCATTTTATCACGGCTTTCCGTAAAAAATATGGTATTACACCGGGAAAACTACAAGCCTAAACAAAGGCGATGGCTTATCAGGGCTGTTTTTTAAATAAAGATTTAAAACGGGTCCATAAATTCCTTTTTTCAATAACAATCTCACCTGTAAAAGCTTTGCTTTCTTTCATTTCGATCGTGTACTTTGCGGAAGGGTTGGTTTTGTTTTACTGTATAGAATTGCTTAAATATGGGGTAATTCGATTGTAAAGGTGGTTCCCTGGCCGGGTTCGGACACTACGGAAATACTACCGTTATGCAAGGCAATTATCTTTTGGGTCAGGGACAGGCCGATCCCGTTTCCTCCGGCAAAATTCTTGTTATCACCTCTGAAAAAAGGAGTGAAGATATTCGGCAGATCTTCGTTATTGATCCCGATACCGTTGTCCTGAAAACGGATTATCGTTTTTGTTTTAAAATAGGTTATCGCTACAGTGCTTTCCTTTTCTTCCGAAAATTTACAGCCGTTTTCAATCAGATTCATAAAGGCAACTTTCAGCAGGTATTCATTGCCTTTTACGGATATAAAATCGTCGTCTTCAATTTCCTTTTCAAAAATAAGGTTTACTTTAAATTCCGGCTGGTTGTGCATCACATCGTTCCGCGCATCCAGTAAGACTTCATCGAGGCGAATTTCTTTCAGTCCGATTTCTGCCTGGTCATAATTGGCTTTGGCAAGATCCAGCAGACTGTTGGATAACCGGACCAGTTTTTGCGCATCATTTATCGCGTTTGTAATGGATTTTTGATATTCTTCGTTGGTGCGCATATTGCTCACTGATAGTTGCAGTTCGGTTAGCATGGCTGTTAATGGCGTGCGCAGTTCGTGTGAAATATTGGAAACAAAATCTTTTTGTGCTTCAAATGATTTTTCCAGGCGGTTCAGCATTTCGTTAAAAGTGGTTGCTAGCTCAGCAATTTCGTCTTTGCTATTGGGTATTTGTACTCTTAAATCCAGATTGGTTGCCGAGATCACCTTTACGTTGGCTACAATATTGCTCACCGGCGATAAGGCTTTTTTGGAAAAGATGCGCCCCATGATGTAGATAAACAGGATGGAGGAGAAGAATAAAATAAGGATGGTGCGTTTAATGGAATCGGAACTGTGGTAACCGTTCTGGTCATAGGCCGCCGCCATGATAATATAGTTCTTGTTTTGATATTCGTATTTTAAACCGATAGCCTGCCATTTGTCGAGATAGAAACGGATTTCCTTTTTTTTCAAAACGGAATGCAGCATTTTTTTATTTTCTTTTACGATATCAATATCCACATCATCATGGTATAATAAGTTAAAGGAATCGTCATAAATGGCAACTTCAACTTCGTTGATTATCGAACGGTTATTGGTGTAAATCGCCTGCAGGGTCTGGGTGTCAATTTTAGCCTTGAAAAACAGGTTGGCTTTTGTGATGGCTTCTTTGTTCAGGCTTTTATAGAAGGCTCTCTCCCTGCTTTTTTCGCCGGACAGGTAGATAATGACTGCAAAGACCAACACGATGGAAGCCGTCAGAAAGGTAAATAATAGGCTGAGTCTGTTTGTAATTGTCATTTAGTCGTTGCTTTCCAGTTTCAGAATAAATCCCATACCGGATTTTGTATGGATCAGTTTGTTGTCGAAATCCTTGTCAATCTTTTTGCGGAGGTAATTGATGTAAACATCGATAAAATTGGTTCCGGTATCAAAATGGGTGTTCCATACTTTTTCGGCAATTTCGGTCCGGCTCAGTACGCGTTCGGCATTTTGCATCATGTATTCCAGAAGCTTGAACTCTTTTGGCGTTAAGCTGATTTCTTTTCCGGAGCGTTTAATGGTTTTGGTGTTATAATCCAGTTCCAGATCCTGGTAAGTGAATTTGTCGGTATAATTTGGTGCGTTTGTACTGCGTTTCAGCAATACCCGGATGCGTGCCATTAATTCCCTGAAATCAAATGGTTTGACGAGGTAGTCATCGGCTCCGGCATCGAAACCGTCAACCTTGTCATCGGTCGTTCCCAAAGCCGTCAGCATAATAATCGGTAAGCCGGGATTACTGTTTTTAATCGACTGGCACAAATCCAGTCCGCTGATCTTGGGCAATACGATATCGGTAATCACAAGATCGTAAGTGTTGTATAAGGAAAGCTTTTTTCCCATTTCCCCGTCATAGGCCAGCTGGGTTTCATAGCCTTCTTCATCCAGGCCTCTTTTTAGCAGTTCGGCTACTCTTGTATCGTCTTCAATAATTAAAATTTTAGGCATAGGTATCGGGACTAATGGATTAGGCTTTAACAAAAATAAAATAATAAATCGAGTGGAGCGGAAGGGAAGCAGCTAAAAATAAAAAAGCCTGAAAATATTAATTTTTCAGGCTTTTATAGTGTATAGTTCTATTCAATATTAAATATCATCAAAGTCAATATCAGTGAAGCTTCCGGAAGATTTCGTTTCTTCTGTTTTCTCTGAAAAATATTCTTTTTTAAAGTCTTTTTGGTGTCTTTCAGAAATTACTTCTTCTCCTTTATGGTTTAAAACATAAGAAGTCATTTCATTTAAAATCTCTTTAAAAGCAACAAAATCCTCTTTATATAAATAAATTTTGTGTTTTTTGAAATGGAATGAACCATCATCTTCCGTAAATTTCTTGCTTTCGGTGATGGTAATGTAGTAATCGTCAGCTTTTGTAGCTCTCACATCGAAGAAATACGTTCTTCTTCCTGCTCGTAAAACTTTAGAAAAAATTTCTTCTTTTTCTAACATTTCATTTTCTCTCATAATCCTTCTGTCAATTATTAATTGTGTTAAGTAGAACTCAAAAATCTAAAAAAAAACCAAAATAACCAACATTTATTGTAATTCTTTTTCCGAAAGTTGCTTAAAATATAAGTCTTTATAATAGCCTTCCTGGTTTACTAATTGATTATGAGTTCCTTGCTGGATTATTTTTCCGTCGTCAAGAATGATAATCTGGTCGGCATTTTTGGCTGAAGAAACCCTGTGACTGACAATAATTGTAGTTTTATCTTTACAGAATTCCATTAAATTGCTCAAAATTGCCTCTTCTGTCTCGGTATCCACTGCCGACAGGCAATCGTCTAAAAGTAGTATCGGAGCGTTTTTAATTAAGGCACGTGCAATGGAAACCCGCTGCTTCTGTCCGCCGGAAAGTGTGATACCTCTTTCACCCAATATGGTATCGTACTGGTTTTTGAATTTAACGATGTTTTTGTGAACGACTGCCTTTTTAGCGGCTTCGATTACTTCTTCGTCGGTTGCTTCTTCATTTCCGAATTTGATGTTGTTTTTGATCGAATCGGAGAAAAGGAAAGCATCCTGTGGTACAAAGCCGATATTGTTTCTGACATCGAATAAATTTAAGGTATCAATGTTTCGATGGTCAATTTTTACGGCACCTTCATTAACATCATACAGTCTGCTTATTAAGGAGAGTATTGTTGATTTACCGGAACCGGTTTTACCTAATATGGCAAGTGTTTCGCCTTTTTTGATACGGAAGGAAACATTGTTCAGGGCTTTGATGTTTGTGTCTTCATAAACAAAGGTAACGTCTTCGAAAGCAACTTCGCCTTCAATTTCGGTTTTCTCCGGTACGGTGTTTTGGATTTCCGGTTCAATTTTCAGGAATTCGTTGATTCGCTTCTGAGAGGCTTCCGCTTCCTGAACCATAGAGGATACCCACCCTAATGAGGCTACCGGCCAGGTAAGCATGTTGATATAAAGTATAAACTGTGCGATCACGCCAATATCCGGAATGCTGCCGTTAATATACATCATACCGCCAACGTAAATTACAACAAGGTTACTGGCACCGATTAACAGTATCATTAACGGACCGAAAAGTGCGTTCACTTTGGCCAGCTGCATGTTTTTGTTTTTACTGTCCTGCGATAGTTTTATAAAGTCTTCCTGTTTTTCATTTTCAATGGAATAGGCTTTAATAACCCGTATTCCGGAAAACATTTCCTGAGTAAAGGTGGAAAGCCGGGACAGGTTTTGCTGGTATAAGGTGCTGCGCTTGTTGATCTCGGAGCTGATCTTAAAAATACTGTAGGCCAGGAAAGGCAATGGCAGTAATGAATATAAGGTAAGCTTTGGCGAGATAATATACATTTGTACCGTAACAACGGCAAAGCGGATAATGGTATTGATGGAATACATCACGGCCGGCCCCACATACTGGCGCACTTTTCCAACGTCTTCACTGATACGGTTCATTAAATCACCGGTTCTGTTTTTCTTATAGAAATTTTGCGAAAGGCGTTCGTATTGCTGGAATACTTCATTCTTTAAATCAAATTCGACATGACGGGACATTACAATTAAGGTCTGGCGCATCAGGAAGGTTAAAAAACCGGCGATCAGGGTAGTGGTCAATATCAAAATGATGTTTTCCAACAGCAGGCTCCGCACCACGGAAGCGTCTAATTTACTGTTTTCCAATGCCTTTATAGAATCGCCAACCAGTTTAGGGGTATAGAGTGTAAAGAATTGGGCTACAATTGTAATTATGATTCCTAATAAAAAGCGGTATTTATATTTGATGAAATATTTGTTTAAATATTGTAGTTCTTTCATTTTTAAACGAATTGTTTTGCTTTATATATTTTTTTGGTGTTAAAATGTTGTGTTTTTTATTGTGATTTTAAAAGTTGGTTTTAAAAATAATTATTAAAGAATAATTAAAAATACCGATTTATGTTGAATTATTCTGAATATAAGTGTAATTTTGCAATCTATTTTTGAATAAATTTCAACCTCAAAATAAAATTTAAAACATGATAACAGAAGTTACAACTGCTAATGAGCTTCATAAAATTGACCCGGTTTTTGGTCAAGTTTCATTTGATAATCATGAGCAAATCGTATTTTGTCACGACAAAGATACTGGTTTAAAAGCAATAATTGGTGTTCATAACACAGTTTTAGGACCTGCTTTGGGAGGAACAAGAATCTGGAAATACACTAACGAATGGGAAGCATTAAACGATGTTTTGCGTCTGTCTCGTGGAATGACTTTCAAATCAGCAATTTCAGGATTAGATTTAGGTGGTGGTAAAGCGGTAATCATCGGTGATTCAAAAACGGATAAAACTCCGGAGATGATCACGAGATTCGGACAGTTTGTAAACTCATTAAGCGGTAAGTATATTACTGCAGAAGATGTAGGTTCTACTACAGCTGATATGGATCTTATCCGTGATGTAACACCTTATGTAACGGGTATTTCAGAATCAAGAGGTGGTTCCGGTAATCCTTCTCCTGTAACAGCTTATGGTGTTTATATGGGAATGAAGGCGGCAGCTAAATACCAGTTTGGTTCGGATAATTTAGAAGGTAAAAAAATCTTAGTACAGGGTATCGGACACGTAGGTGAAACTTTAGTAGAGTTAATCACTAAGGAAGGTGCTTTGGTACAGATTACAGATATTAACGAAGGACGTTTACAGGAAGTTGGTGCTAAATATGGTGCTAAAGTATTCAGCGGTGCTGATTTGTACAGTGCTGATGTGGATATCTATGCTCCTTGTGCTTTAGGGGCAACAATCAACGACGATACTATCGAAAAAATCCAGGCAAAAGTAATTGCCGGAGCAGCAAACAACCAGTTAGCTGTTGAAAACGTTCACGGTGCAAGATTACAGGAAAGAGGTATTTTATATGCTCCGGATTTCTTAATCAATGCCGGTGGAATCATTAACGTATACGGAGAAATCGCCGGATATGGTAAAGAGGAAGCTATGCGCAGAACAGAAAATATCTTCAATACTACATTGGATATTTTCAATTATGCAAAAGAGAATAACATTACTACGCACCAGGCAGCTATGAGAATGGCGCAGAATCGTATTGATGCAAGAAAAAAAGAAAACACGAAGTAGTAGTTTTCAAATAATATATTTCATAATTTTGCGGAGCGAAAGAATTTTTCTTTCGCTTCTTTAATTTTTAAAAGTTCTTACAGCAGGATGTTAAACAGAAGACATATTCGTGTGAAAGTGATGCAGTCAATATATGCCATGCATCAAAATAGTTCAGATAATCTTGAAAAAGAGGAGAAATTCCTGTTCTATAGTATAGAAAATATTCAGGATTTATACCTCATTATGCTTTCTTCTCTGGTAGAAATCAAAAGAGCAGAAGAGGATTTCATCGATAAATCGAGTAAAAAGCACCTTGCCACTAAGGAAGAACGCAATCCCAATAAAAAATTTGTCAGCAATGCCGTTTTGGAAATCCTTTCCGAAAACAATTCGTTAAGCATTGCGTTAGAAGACAGAAAAATCAACAACTGGAAAAATAACGACGATTATATCCTTATTTTATTGGATGACATCAAAAACAGTAAGTTGTATGCCGACTACATGCACAATGATGTGAATGATTTTGAGGAAGACAAGCAGTTTGTAGAAGATATCTTTACCGAAATAATTGCACCGAATGAAAAGTTATACGATTATCTGGAAGATAACAAACTAACATGGGTGGATGATATTCCATTGGTAAATACCGCTATTCAGAAGCAGTTAAAGCAAATTAAGGATACCAATCCGGATGCTGTTATTGTACCGAAGCTGTATAAGGATATTGATGACAAGGAGTTTGTTCGAAACTTATTCCGCAAAACGATCCTTAACAATTCGGAGTTAACCAAAGAATTTATTGATAAGACACCTAACTGGGATGCAGAACGTATTGCCGAGATTGATGCCATTATCCTTAAAATGGCGATTTGTGAATTTTTAAAATTCCCGTCTATTCCGGTAAAAGTAACAATTAACGAATATTTAGAAATTGCGAAAGAGTATTCTACTCCAAAAAGTAGTATTTTTATCAACGGAATTTTAGATAATCTGGTTAAAGATTATCAAAAAGAAAATAAACTGATCAAAACCGGCAGAGGTTTAATGTAAAATTGTAAAAAAACAAATATGATTAACAAAACTCTTGGAATGTTAGCCATAGCTTCATTAGTGCTAACAACTTCTTGTAAAAAAGAAAATGCATCGGATAAAATTGATGATGCGAGTGTTGAGCTTGCCACTAAAAACAACGAAGCTTCAGGGAAATTACCTGTAATTAAATTCAACGAAGAAGAGCACAATTTCGGAACAATCAACGAAGGAGATAAAGCGGAAACTGTATTTACAGTTACCAATGAAGGAGAAGCCGATTTAATTATTGTAAATGCACAGGGAAGCTGTGGATGTACGGTACCGGAATGGCCAAAAGAACCAATCAAACCGGGAGCTTCTGTACCGTTGAAAGTTACTTTTGATTCTACAGGAAAACCGGGACAACAACAAAAAACAGTTACATTAACAACCAATACAGCTAAAGGAACTGAAACAGTTACAATCAAGGCTGAAGTAACGCCAAAAGCTAAATAATTTAAATATGGGACAAATAAGTCAGTTTTTACCAATAATATTAATGTTCGTGGTGGTTTATTTCTTAATGATCAGACCGCAACAGACAAGACAGAAAAAAGAAAAACAATTTGAAAAAGATATTAAAGTAGGGGATAAGATTGTTACCAAATCCGGTATGCATGGAAAAATCGCTGAACTTTATGAGGATACAATCGTAATTGAAACGATGGCCGGAAAACTTAAATATGAGCGTTCCGCTATTTCAATGGAATTAAGTATGAAAGTAAACGCTCAGAAATAATTCTTACTTTGATTACAACATAAAAAAAGCAACTCGAAAGAGTTGCTTTTTTTATGCCCATTCCTAATTCATCATTCCTAATTCATCATTCCTAATTCATCATTCCTAATTCATCATTCCTAATTCATCATTCCTGATCCATCATTCCTGATCCATCATTCCTGATCCATCATTCCTGATCCATCATTCCTGATCCATCATTCCTGATCCATCATTCCTGATCCATCATTCCTGATCCTTCATTCCTGATCCTTCATTCCTGATCCTTCATCCCTGATCCTTCATCCTTCATTCCTGATTCCTAATTCTTCATTATCTATTGCCTTTTGCTCTTTGCTCTTTGCTCTTTGCCCTTTGCTTCCCCAACCACCTTCCCCTAAAAACAAAAACATCCGCATATAGCGGATGTTTTCTTTTTATTGAGTTCGATCAGAACTATTTGTTTGTTTTGATCAGTCTCTTAGTTGTTTTACCTTGATCGGTTACGATGTTGAAGATGTAAACACCCGCTTCGAATTGATCAACATTAATGCTGCTCTCTTCGTTGTGTAAATTCTGACGCAACACCTGACGTCCGTTCATATCGAACACAGTCACGCTTGCATTAGAAATGTTGTTCATCAATTTAATCGTTACTGTAGTAGTAGCCGGGTTAGGATAGATGTTAACCAGCATTGTGCCGAAATCTTTAACACTCATTCCTGGCTCAACTAAAACAATTGCTGTTGCAGTACTACAGTTAGTACTGTTTGCAACCTCACAGATAGAGTAAGTCATTGTATACGTTCCCGGAGTAGTTCCTACAGGTACGTTTATCTCACCATTGGCATTGATTGTAGCACCGGTTAAACCACCGTTGTTAACTAATGTGATGGTTATGTCGTTATCGTTAACCGGAAGACCGTTTAAGGTATCGTTTAACGTAACATCACCAGCAACACCACCAGAACCAGCATAAACAGGAGTAGTAGTGAAATTGTCATTAACAGCAAGAATAACAAGATTGTTAACCGTTAATACACCAGCGGTTGTAGCAATTGCAGTACAAGTACCGTTAGCCACATTCGCTCTGAACTGATATCCATTGTACGATACCGGTACATTTGTTAATGTAAGGGTACTGGTTGTTGCTCCTGAAACTACAGGGTTTGTTCCACCATTATTGATATCATTCCAGGTACCACCATTGTTAGTACTCACTTGCCACTGATAAACAGTTGCGTTAGTTGCCGTAACTGTGAAAGTTGCATTTCCACCAACAGTAATAGTACTGTTACCCGGTTGAGAAGTAATGTTAACAGCAGCCGGTTGTGTGATTGTGAACGATTGTGTTGCACTACATCCGTTAGCATCTGTAACTGTTACGGTATAGGTACCGGCAGCAAGACCAGAAGCGGTTGCAGCAGTTCCACCAGTTGGAGCCCAAACATAAGTATAAGCACCTGTTCCACCCGTTACTGCTACAGTAGCAGAACCATTAGATCCACCGTTACAAGCAACATTCGTTTGAGCTGAAGCTGAAGCTACTAAAGCAGCAGGCTCAGTAATTGTGAACGATTGTGTTGTACTACAACCATTAGCATCTGTTGCAGTTACAGTATAGGTACCGGCAGTTAATCCTGTTGCAGTTGCAGCAGTTCCGCCAGTTGGAGCCCAAACGTAAGTATAAGCACCTGTTCCGCCTGTTATAGCTACAGTAGCCGAAGCGTTAGCACCACCATTACAAGAAACGTTTGTCTGCGCAGCAGCCGTAGCGACTAAAGCAGCAGGTTGTGTAATTGTGAATGATTGTGTTGCTGTACATCCGTTAGCATCTGTTGCAGTTACAGTATAGGTACCGGCAGTTAATCCTGTTGCAGTTGCAGCAGTTCCACCAGTTGGAGCCCAAACATAAGTATAAGCACCTGTTCCACCTGTTATAGCTACAGTAGCCGAAGCGTTAGCACCACCATTACAAGAAACGTTTGTCTGCGCAGCAGCCGTAGCGACTAAAGCAGCAGGTTGTGTAATTGTGAATGATTGTGTTGCTGTACATCCGTTAGCATCTGTTGCAGTTACAGTATAGGTACCGGCAGTTAATCCTGTTGCTGTTGCAGCAGTTCCACCAGTTGGAGCCCAAACGTAAGTATAAGCACCTGTTCCACCCGTTACTGCTACAGTAGCAGAAGCGTTAGCACCACCATTACAAGAAACATTTGTCTGAGCAGCAGCCGTAGCGACTAAAGCAGCAGGTTGTGTAATTGTGAATGATTGTGTTGCTGTACATCCGTTAGCATCCGTTGCAGTTACAGTATAGGTACCGGCAGTTAATCCTGTTGCAGTTGCAGCAGTTCCACCAGTTGGAGCCCAAACATAAGTATAAGCACCTGTTCCACCCGTTACTGCTACAGTAGCAGAAGCGTTAGTACCACCATTACAAGAAACGTTTGTCTGTGCAGCAGCCGTAGCGACTAAAGCAGCAGGTTGTGTAATTGTAAATGTTCTTGTGATTGTACAGGCGTTAGCATCTGTAATTGTACACGTATATACACCAGCTGCTAAACCAGAAGCAGTTGCAGCAGTTCCACCAGTTGGAGCCCAAGAATAGGTATATCCAGGAGTACCACCGGAAACGTTAACAGTAGCGACACCATTAGTACCACCGTTACAAGAAACTGTAGTCATCGATGTAGTAGCTGTTAAAGCAGAAGGCTGTGTAATTGTAAATGTTCTTGTAATTGTACAGGCGTTAGCATCTGTAATTGTACAAGTATATACACCAGCTGCTAAACCAGTAGCAGTTGCTGCAGTTCCACCAGATGGAGCCCAAGAATAGGTATATCCAGGAGTACCACCAGAAACGTTAACAGTAGCTACCCCGTTAGTACCACCGTTACAAGCAACAGTAGTCATGGATGTTGTAGCTGTTAAAGCAGCAGGTTGTGTAATTGTAAATGTTCTTGTGATTGTACAGGCGTTAGCATCTGTAATTGTACACGTATATACACCAGCTGCTAAACCAGTTGCAGTTGCAGCTGTACCACCAGACGGAGCCCATGAATAGGTATATCCAGGAGTACCACCGGAAACGTTAACAGAAGCTACACCATTAGCACCACCGTTACAAGAAACAGTAGTCATCGATGTTGTAGCTGTTAAAGCTGTTGGTTGTGTAATTGTAAATGATCTTGTTAATGTACAGGCGTTAGCATCGGTAACAGTAACAGTATAAACACCAACGGCTAAACCAGTAGCTGTTGCTGCAGTACCTCCAGACGGAGCCCATGAATAAGTGTAAGGAGCTGTACCACCAGAAACGTTAACAGAAGCTACACCATTAGATCCACCATTACAAGCAACAGTAGTCATTGATGCAGTAGAAGTTAAAGCTGTTGGTTGTGTAATGGTAACTGATCTTGTAATAGAACAAGCGTTAGCATCTGTAACAGTAACAGTATAAACACCAACGGCTAAACCAGTAGCTGTTGCTGCAGTACCTCCAGACGGAGCCCATGAATAGGTGTAAGGTCCTGTTCCTCCTGAAGGGGTTACAGTAGCCGTACCATTCGAACCACCGTTACAAGAAACTGTAGTGAATGAAGTCGTAGCTGTTAAAGCAGCTGGTTGTGTAATCGTAAATGATCTTGTGATCTGACATGCATTAGCATCTGTAATTGTACAAGTATATACACCAGCCACTAAACCAGTAGCAGTTGCAGCTGTACCACCAGATGGAGCCCATGAATAGGTATATCCAGGAGTACCACCAGTAACGTTAACAGTAGCTGTACCGTTTGATCCACCGTTACAAGAAACAGTAGTCATCGATGTAGTAGCTGTTAAAGCTGTTGGTTGTGTGATTGTAAATGTTCTTGTTAATGTACATGCATTAGCATCGGTAACAGTAACAGTATAAACACCTGCCGCTAAACCAGAAGCTGTTGCTGCAGTACCTCCTGACGGAGCCCATGAATAGGTGTAAGGAGCTGTACCACCAGAAACGTTAACCGTAGCTACACCATTTGATCCACCGTTGCAGGCAACAGTAGTCATCGATGCAGTAGAGGTTAAAGCTGTTGGTTGTGTGATTGTGAATGATCTTGTTAATGTACATGCATTAGCATCGGTAACAGTAACAGTATAAACACCTGCTGCTAAACCAGAAGCTGTTGCCGCTGTACCTCCTGACGGAGCCCATGAATAGGTGTAAGGAGCTGTACCACCGGAAACGTTAACCGTAGCGACACCATTCGAACCACCGTTACAAGCAACAGTAGTCATCGATGCAGTAGAAGTTAAAGCTGTTGGTTGTGTAATAGTAACTGATCTTGTGATTTGACAAGCATTTGCGTCAGTGATCGTACAAGTATAAACACCTACAGGTAAACCAGTAGCAGTTGCTGCACTACCTCCTGACGGAGCCCATGAATAGGTGTAAGGTCCTGTTCCTCCTGAAGGGGTTACAGTAGCCGTACCATTCGAACCACCGTTACAAGAAACCGTAGTGAATGAAGTAGTAGCTGTTAAAGCAGCAGGTTGTGTAATTGTGAATGTTCTTGTTAATGTACATGCATTTGCATCAGTAATCGTACAAGTATAAACACCTACGGATAAACCAGTAGCAGTTGCAGCTGTACCTCCTGTTGGAGCCCATGAATAGGTATATCCAGGAGTACCACCGGAAACGTTAACAGAAGCTGTACCGTTTGAACCACCGTTACAAGAAACAGTAGTAAAAGAAGTAGAAGCTGTTAAAGCTGTCGGTTGTGTAATTGTAAATGATCTTGTTAATGTACAGGCGTTAGCATCGGTAACAGTAACAGTATAAACACCTACGGCTAAACCAGAAGCAGTTGCTGCAGTACCTCCAGACGGAGCCCATGAATAGGTGTAAGGAGCTGTACCACCAGAAACGTTAACTGATGCTACACCGTTTGAACCACCGTTACAAGCAACAGTAGTCATCGATGCAGTAGAAGTTAAAGCTGTTGGTTGTGTAATGGTAACTGATCTTGTAATAGAACAAGCGTTAGCATCTGTAATCGTACAAGTGTAAACACCTACGGCTAAACCAGAAGCAGTTGCTGCAGTACCTCCAGACGGAGCCCATGAATATGTATAAGGTCCTGTTCCTCCTGATGGAATTACAGTCGCTGTACCGTTTGAACCACCATTACAAGAAACTGTAGTAAAAGAAGTGGTTGCTGTGAAAGTAGCCGGTTCTGTAATCGTGTAGGTTTGAGTCTTAGTACAGCTGTTTAAATCGGTTACGGTACAAGTATAGGTACCTGCCGCTAAACCGGTAGCTGTTGCCGCTGTACCTCCTGTTGGAGCCCAAGAATAGGTATATCCCGGAACACCGCCGGATACAGTTGCTGTAGCCGTACCATTGCTTCCGCCATTACAGGCAACATTCGTCTGTGACGGTGTAATTGTAATAGCTGTTGGCTGAGAAACCGTAAAAGTTCGGGTAGCTGTACAGCTGTTAGAATCCGTGATCGTACATGTGTAAGTTCCTGCTGCTAATCCGGTAGCGGTTGCTGCAGTTCCTCCTGATGGCGCCCATGAATAAGTATATGGTGGCACTCCACCTGTAACATTAACACTTGCTACACCGTTTGATCCTCCGTTACACGATAAATCGGTTCTGGAAGTGGTAACAGACATAGCGGTTGGCTGAGTAATTGTAAAGCCTCTTGTAATGGTACATCCGTTGTTATCGGTAATAGTACAAACATAATTTCCTACTGCTAAACCGGAAGCGGTTGCTGCAGTTCCTCCAGACGGAGCCCATGAATAGGTATATGGAGCAGCTCCTCCTGTTGGTACTACTGTAGCGACACCATTAGAACCACCATTACAGCTTACATTTGTTTTGGATGATGTTGCTGTTAAAAGAGATGGTTGGGTAATGGTAGCAGATCTGGTAATGCTGGTTCCTTCGTTATCCGTAATCGTACAGGTATAAACACCTACAGCTAAACCAGTAGCTGATGCAGCTGTACCTCCAGACGGAGCCCATGAATACGTATAAGGCGTTACACCTCCTGATGCCGTAACGGTAGCCGTACCGTTTGAACCTCCGTTACAGGAAACTGTAGTAAAAGAAGTTGTCGCGGATAAAGCTGCGTTCGTTGTAAAAGTTAAATCACTTCCATAAGCGGTTCCTGATGAATTGATAGCATACGCTCTGAAATGGATAGTCGTAGCAGATGGTAATGACGAAATAACCGAACTAAAGGTTCCGGTGCCGCTTCCGATAATTACTTTGTTGTCTGATGTCGTTGGATTGGCTCCTAAAGCCCATACAACTCCTCTTTCGGTAACAGAAGCACCACCATCGGCAGTTACGTTACCACCTAAAGTAGCTCTTACTGCACCTACATTGGTTGCTGCAGTTGTTGTTACTGTTGGGTTTACAACAACGGTACAGTTTACATTTGGTGCCGGGTAATTAGCCGGTAAGATTCCTAAAGTTAATGTACCGGTTTTAGTCCAGTTTGCTGTATTGTTAATAGCTGCTCGTAAAGCAGCCGCAGTTCCGGTTAAAGTTCCGTTATACTTGCTGTAGGCAAGTTCCGGTCCCGGTGCCGGGAAAAGTGAAATACAGTTTACTCCGTTCGTAAGTCCTGCCGGAACAATACTTTCGGCTGTACCAGCTGTAGTATCTACATTCCAGGTAGTAACGGGATCATAGTTGGTACTGTTGTAGTCACCATGAACACCGGAAATAAAGATCGGGCTGGCTGGTCGAACTCCGGATGTACTTTGGTACGCCAGAATCTGGTCTCCTCCCGATAAGTTAAAGTTGGCATTTAAAGCAATACTAACTCCTGATGTACCGGTTACGGTAAAATTATCAGCTGAAGTTTCTACAATCGAAATGATTGTTCCACAGGGTACCGTTGAAGGAATAACCCATTGTAAGTGGGTCTCTGTATTGTTGGCCCAACCTGTTGTTGTCCATCCCTGTTCCGTAAAGTAAATAGTTTCACCGGCCGGAAGGGGCTTGAGGGCGATAAATGAAAACCCGTCTGTGGTACCGAAATCATAGCCGATAAAGGCGATGTCTCCCGGTCCGAGGGTTTGCGCTTTTGTATTCTGCTGTACAAAAAATGTACAGAGGAATACGAGGGTTGCGAGTAATCTCTGCTTCATGTGAATAATAATTGAGGTTAAATTTTTAATGACATAAGTAGGCATTTTGCCATCCACCGATTTTTGGGGGCATATCCTGTTCCGTTACTTCATCGATAAAGTGTCCTTCGTTTACCAGTGTAGTCACCCGGTTAAAAAACACTTGATCATCCGAATTGCGTTCCAGTTTATAAATGTGATGATCAAATTTTGTACGGTTCGTTCCGGGATCAAATTGTATTGATCCTCGTGGCCCTTCGGTTTTTACTGTGCTTATATGTCGTAATAAAGTGCGTGTATCGGTTGCTTCGGCTGTTTCCAGTAGTTGTGCCAGTAGTGCACCATTTTCGTAGCCTAATAAAGCAAATACGGTTGCCGGCTCGTCATATTGTGCCTTAAATTCTGTATTGAAAGTACAGTCAGAAGTTTGAGCATAATTCTCAAACCAGGAGGCTACTACATATAACGGGAATGCATTGGATTGGTATTCGTTTATAATCGTATCGTTTATAGCAAAAGGGGTAGTGTAAAACGTGTATTGCTCCGTTACTTTGTTGTCACGGATAAAAGCAGCGTTTTCTTCGGCATATAAACCGCTATAGAATGCAAATACGACTTCAGGTTTATAATGGTCTAATGTTAACTGCATGCATTCGGCTTCGTTTTCTCTTGGGTAGAAAGGTGTAATGTAATGTCCGGAAAATAGAATATCGTTTTTACTTAATGATGTTTCTATAGCCGACAACATTCCGTAGCCGGAATCGTAGTAGGAGGTAGCTGAAGCAATTTTATCATATTGCTGTGCTGAAAAATGATTACCGAGCAGGAAACATGATTCGGTTAGTCCGTATGAATTGATATAGACACCTTTTTGCTTTTTCATGGCATACGGAACCGTAGCCCCAATGTCGGAAGCAATCAGTAATATATCATTATCGGAAGCATATTCGTATACCCTGGACATATTGTGATGGCCGAAAAATCCGATAATAATATTAATACCTTCCTGAAAATAAAATTTCTGGATTTTGTCTATTATTAACTCTTCATCGGAACCAATTCCAATACTTTCAACGTAATATCTGGCATTCAGGTTATTGAGTTTGATACCACGTATAAAATCCCTGTCCAGTTTTTTGTACTGTTTGGATTGCGGGATCAATAGTCCTATTTTAGTTTCTATACTCATGTAAAAAAAATAATAGGAGAGGATGAACGTATTCTTCCTCTCCTAAGATTAACTTGTTTACTTTCGTTAATTACGAGAAGGGAAGATACCGTATAATGCGATACTTGTGTAGATCCCTAAATAAGGGTTACGGATAGAGAATGGAGTGTTACTTCCTGCAATACCTGTACTTCCGCTAATAGCCGTAGTAATGTTACCTACTTTGTCTGTCCCTGAAAAAGGCGGTTCGCTATAGGTATTTGGAGCTGCTCCACCAGTACCAAAACTGTTGTTTCCGTTATCGGATTCATTAACCGGGTTACCGGTATTGGTATGGATAACTGTTGAAACATTTACCTGTCCTGCTCCTGTTCCCGGAACTATCGGGTGAACGTGAGCCGGTACGTTAGCAAGTGATAAGGTAATATTTTGTGCTCCTCCTGATTCTCCCCACTGAACTGGTGTTAATCCTGGTCCTGATCCCGGGTGAACGATAGAACGTCCTCTTAAATCAGGTAAAGCAAATGTAGTTTGTCCGTTTCCTCCGAAAGTAGTTCCTAACAAAGAAAATAAAGCCGTGTTTTGGGCAATTGACATAATTTGTCCGTCGCAAAAAGCCCATTGTGCTGGTGCGAAACCAAATCCAAACGCCTGGATTTGTCCAATAATTTGTTCCATAAATGTAAATTTTGTGGTTAAGTTTATACAAAAATAGACAGATTGGTAGGATGGATATCAGGTAGAATTACGTGTTTTTGTAAGAAGCTTGTATTATTTGTAGTAAATTAATAATAATATAAGTATATTTTAATCAAATATACGATAAGTTGTTTTTATTTTAAAGATTTGCCGTTATCTGTGCGAAAGTCATATTCGGACATGGCGATAAGGAAAGTAATGGATAACCAACGTTAAAAGCCCGTAAAATACAGGGTTTATAAAAGAGGCTGCTTTTATATTTCTAATTCACTTTTGTTAGTGTTACGTTAGTGGGTATTGTAAAAGTGCTTGGCTGGTCTAAGCCACGCATTCCCATAGGTAAAGTTACCTCCCATTGCGCTGTATCAGGATTAACCGGATTGATTATCATTTCTAATCGTTCTGTTACCCCTGTCGGATATGATGGGTTTAGCGGACCTGCTACATCATAAATGGTACCAGTCATTTTGTATGGCTCCGTTGGTTGGTTGGACATTACAATAGTGGGCCATGGGGTGACTGAATTACCTATATTTTTTTCAGATGTATAAATGACCTGTTCGTTTGGCTGCCCGTAATTCTGAACTAATTTATAGTGTCCGCATAATTCGTCTATATAAAACTTCGGATTTTCATTGATGTAGCTGACTTTCGTTTCTTTCCAAAATCTTATAACAAAAGTTTGGTTTCCGTTTTGGTAAATCCAGGTTCCGATAAAAGGGGTAAAATAGTTGTTTACATCCTTATAGTAATAAGTAATTAGAGAACTCTTTTTAAAATTAGAGTTATAAAATTGTCTTATGTCCTCTATTTTCTCTGTCTGTGCGTAAGAAAAAAAGACTGTAAATATTAATAAAAACAGGTATACTATTTTTTTCATAATATATGTGTTTAACGGGATTAACTTATCTCATACTAAACGGATATATAATCACTAATTAAAAAATATGTCTATGTGATATAACACACAATACCTAACAGCAATTAGGTCAGCTGTAACAAACAAATTGCAGCAATATCGTCACTAAATAGTAGTACCAAAAAGTATATAAAACCCGATAAAACTTCCCGGCTTTTTATGTTACTGATTAACTTTTGTTAGTGTTATGTTAGTGGGTATTGTAAAAGTGCTTGGCTGGTCAGAAAGACGTATACCCGGCGGTAATTTAACTTTCCATTGCGCCGTATTAGGATTAGCCGGATTAATTATCATTTCTAAATCCCCCCTTACCCCTGTTGGGTACGAAGGGTTTAATACACCGGCAACGTCAAAAATAGTACCTCTCATTATATATGATTCCATTGGCTGATTTGCCATAACGATAGTAGGCCACGGCGTTATTGAATTACCTACATTTTTTTGTGAGGTATAAATCACCTGCTCGTTTGGCTGCCCGTAATTTTGAACTAATTTATAATGTCCTTTCAACTCATCAATATAATGCTTTGGTTTTTTATCAAGATAGGCACTTTTAGTTTCCTTCCAGAAGTTAATAACAAAAGTTTGGTTCCCGTTTTGGTAAATCCAGGTTCCGATAAATGGGGTAAAATAATTATTTATATCCTTATAGTAATAAGTATAAAAAGAGCTTGTTTTAAAATCGGAATTGTAAAATTGTCTTATTTCCTCAATTTTTTCCTGTTGTGCGTAAGAAAAAGAGACTGTAAATATTAATAAAAACAGATGTAATATTTTTTTCATAATATGAATGTTTTTAGTTTGAACAAGGTGTTTTAATAACTTTTGACGTTTTAGAGTCATACTCTAACTTTTCAAGTTTGTAAAAGTAGCGTCAACTTCAAATAAAGATATACCCAAATTTGCTTTCGACATAAAATTTAAGAACTTTTTTGTATCATTTTCGGGGTTAGAGTTCGCGTGTATACCATTAATTAAATTATAAAATTCATTATACCTCTCAGCATTTTCTGTCACTCTTTTCATATCTAACACTGTACCAATCGCTAAATTTTCGCCACAAGGATAACAGAAAGCTTCTAAACAAGAGGCGCAGTTTATCGTCATCGCATATCGTGTGCCGTCGGCAGTAGCCACATAAAAAACAAAATCACCGGTATCAATTTTTCCTTTTTGGATTAAATTACTTATTGTTGCCATATCGTCAAAAGAAAATATGGAATAAGTTCCTTGCCCATCAGCCCCGGATGCATCATGTGTATGTGCTATCATTGTATATTTTGATGGCGGATTTAAATTGATTTCGATAGTGCCGCCACTTCCTACCGGTACTGTCTGAACTGGATCGGGCGTTTCCGCTGTAGCTGATTTGTCAATAAATATCCCGTTTTCATGACTATCTGAGGTGGTGGCCGCTAAATCGATTAAAGATTGTTTTAAACCCGGGAATTTGGCCATTTGTTTGCTGATCGTTTTACACTTAGTGATCAGGTCTAAATCAAAAACCGGAGCGGTAAGTACCGGAGGATTCGTATTAGAACCCGGAGCAGTTCCGCTGCCATTTCCGGCTCCTGCATGTCCGCCGCCGGGGTCACTGCCCTGACTACCCTGATTAGCACCAAACCATCCGCCGGCTCCGGCACCCATACTTCCGCCACCGGCAGTCATATCGCAGGTGGTGGTGGTTACCTCCGTTAAGTGATTGGGGTTGTTACAATATTGGGTGGCCACATGCGGTGTTGTAGAGCCGCTACCCGACCAGGACTGGTCACACATCATCACGGTAGCCGTAACACAGTGTAATTCTTTCTCCGCTATGGCAATATTATAGGTAATGGGCGTGATATGAACAGCTCCTTTAAAATGGAATGAATCGTGTTCTTCACTGGGCGCTAATGGCTCTGTTGGCAAATATTTAAAGAGATAGGCATCCGTTTGCCCGATACTGTCCGTGTCTATGACAAGGTTTTCAAAATAGTCCGGATTTTGGACTTCTCTTTTTATCTGAAAAGTATAGGAGGTTTTGCCTTTATGCTCCAATACTTTTGCCTGGTCCGGCAGGATGGTAAAACCATATTCTGCCTCCATAACGGTTTTGGATTGTGCCGGTTTACTTTTGCTTAGTTTCGAAATTGCGTTAACAAAATGTTGTTCGTTCAGCAGCGCGTCAAAAGTGCTGTTTCTGATTTTTATATTTTCCCGGTAGTTGTTCTTTTGCAATACCTCTTCTTCAAGTTCACAACTAAAAAGAGCCAACAGCATAAAAGTTAGAACAGGAAAGCAGGCGTGTAATTTGCTAATTTTCATAGTGATACGTTTTGGAACTGCGAATCTTGTAATTTTTATTGAAATAACAATTATGGATTGGCATAAAAATCAGGAGTTGAGTATATTTGCGTATATAAGTACCTCTTTTTGGATAAAAAAGGGTGTAATCGGGAGGGAATTTATAACGATACAGCGAAATGATTCCGGAAAAACGGCGGTATCATAAAGCTGTTTTTAAAAAGAAAAAGCCCCGAAACGGAGCTTTTAATATTGTTTGAAGACAGGCAGCTAAAAAATTTAGCGGTACTTGTCATTCAGTCCGATACCACTTAAAATAAACGGTTTGATTTTTTCAAAACGACTTTGCTTTGTTTTTTTCTGTTTGGCAGTAGCAATGTATTCCAGGAATTCTTTTTGCTTGTAAGGCGTAAATTGTTCAAAAGCAGTTTTTAGTTCCGGATCGTTCTCCAGTTCCTTTTGCAGGTATTCGGATACGATTGCTTCTTTTTTTGCCGGTTTGTAGACCATTCCGGCTTTTTCATTGGCTATGGCTTCCTGAACGTATTGTAAAATCAGTTTTTCGTTCATCCCGGCTTTCGACTGGAAGCGCCATTGGCGTAAAGCCTTGGTAACGCCTTCCTGGGCGTTAACCAAAACTTTATGCTCATCTTTTAAATAAATACCGTTGAAAAACCAAATGCCAACATAGGATTTAAACCCGCCAATTCCCAAAACGTTTTTCCCGTTACAGGTATAGGTAGGGCCGCCCCATTTTGTTGTTTCGACCAATTCGGTTTTTAGAAGTATGGATTTTAAATAATCGAGCTCTTCTTCCCATTGATTGGTCTTATCCCATTGGTGTTTTTCTTCCATCGGTAATGGAAATTATTTTTTTAAAGCTGTTAATTCCGCAATTTTTACAATCACATCCACTGCTTTTTGCATGCTTTCTACCGGTACATATTCGTATTTTCCGTGGAAATTGTGTCCGCCGGCAAAAATGTTCGGGCAAGGTAAGCCCATATAGGAAAGCTGGCAGCCATCTGTTCCGCCACGAATAGGTTTAATGATCGGTTTAATACCCAGTTCTTTCATTGCCTTTTCTGCAATTTCCACAATATGGATTACCGGTTCCACCTTTTCACGCATATTGTAATAACTGTCTTTTATTTCACAGCTAACAATATCACCGCCAAATTGTTTTTGAAATTTCTTGTTGATTTTCTTCGCGATTTTTTCGACAACAACTTTACGTTTTTCGAATTTTTTCTTATCGTGATCACGAATAATCAATTCCACTTTTGTTTCCTCAATACTACCGCTGATGTTGGTTACGTGGAAGAAACCTTCATAACCTTTTGTTTCCTGCGGTGTTTCGTGTTTCGGAAGTTTTGAAATGAATTTGTTGGCCAAAAGCATGGAATTAATCATTTTTCCTTTTGCATAACCCGGGTGAACACTCTTTCCTTTAAAGATTAGTTTTGCTCCGGCAGCATTGAAGTTTTCATATTCCAGCTCACCAATCTGGCTTCCGTCCATCGTGTAAGCCCAGTCTGCACCGAATTTTTCGACGTCAAATTTATGAGCTCCGCGTCCGATTTCTTCATCCGGTGTAAAACCAACTCTGATTTTTCCGTGTTTGATCTCCGGATTGTTGATCAGGAACTCCATTGCCGTTACGATCTCGGTAATTCCGGCCTTATCATCGGCTCCTAAAAGCGTGGTACCATCTGTAGTGATGATCGTTTGTCCTTTATACTGTAATAGATCCTTGAAATAATTTGGAGAAAGTACGATATCCAAATCTTTGTTCAGTACGATATCTTTCCCGTCATAATTTTCAACGATCTGCGGTTTAATGTTTGCTCCTGTAAAGTCAGGAGTAGTATCGAAATGCGAAATAAAACCAATAGTAGGAACGTCATGCTCCACATTACCAGGCAGTGTTGCCATAATATAAGCATTGTCATCTATAGTAACATCTTCCATTCCTATAGCTTTTAGTTCTTCAACTAATTGTTTTGCTAAATCCCATTGTTTAGCAGTACTGGGAGTAGTATCGGAATTCGGATCAGATTCTGTATCAACAGTTACATAACTGATAAAACGATCAATAATATGTTGCATTTTAAAAATTTTTGAGATACGCAAAAGTACGACTATTTCATTAAAATGAAACGCCATGCTTTTTAGAATAAATTCAAATTAATGAAGGTATAAAATTGTATAAACGATAAACATAAGCAGTACGATAAGTATCAAAAACGAGTTGATAAAAAACAACAGTAAACTCTTTATGTTCGAGATATATCGTTTTTCATGGTATAAAAACCGGTGTGCCTTAAAGAAATACGTGAATCCCCATCCGAGATAAACACAGGTAATGATGAATTGCAGCACACTGAGAAGTCCATTATCGCCCATTAAATCAAATAGCCATGAAATTGTCATGAACAGGGTAGTGCTGAGCAATAGAAACGAAAAGTAATGCAGCGTAAAAATACCGTGTTCAAAATAGTACCATTTTTTCTTATTGTGAAACAGCCATAACGAAAAAGCAAATAAGGGCAAATAGAGGAAAAGTACCTTTGGCAGGTTATGAATAAAGGATTCCCTGAATTTTGAGACAATCTCTTTTATGGTATATGTTTCGTTTATTTCGGCCAGTCTTCGTTCAAATTTAGCCATTAGTTTTGAAGGCTTTTTCGATTCCGGAAGGGTTTTTTGTATCGAATCAAATTCCCTTACAGAACGATAGTTGCCAATTTTAGTTTTGGGTATCTGGTTCTTTTCCAGGATAGAATCGACCTCTTTGTAATTGTCGTCATATTTATGCGCCTCTGCCTGTCGTGTCTGGCGGAGTGTGTCACTTTTATGATTTATTTCGGGTAATATGCCCGGAAGGAAAAAAGTAATAAAACTTATAAAAATATATAGTTTAACCGGTGCCACATATTTTTTACGCTTCCCGGACAGGTATTCTCTTGTGAGCCTTGAAGGGCGAAACAACAGGTATTGTATTGTTTTCCAGAACGCATTGTCATAATGAGTTAAATCCTCTACGAAATGTGTGAATAAATAAGAAAATGATTTACGGGATTCGGCATTTTCCTGTCCGCAGTTCGGACAATACTTTTCAGTGACAATTTTTCCGCAGTTTAAACAATCGATATGATCGCGTATTTTTTCGTGGCTCATTATTAGATTTATTGATGCGATAAAAATAATAAAAAATCACTTTTACTGATGAAATTTCAAGAATAAAACAAAATAATTACATTTTGTTTACGCACTTAGTTCTTCACAATGATAACCCAATGCGGTTATAAGATTCGTAACATCAGTTACTTCCAGTTTTTCACTGCTAACACGAAGAATTTTATCACAGTCTTCCAGGTCAAAATTAAAATGACTGATGGCCTCATTTTCGGTAAAGACACGTTCAATTTTCCGGGCGTCTTTTTTGGTTTTAACGCTTGTTTTAAAGATATATAACATTCGGTCTCAGGTTATTTTAGTTGATATTTTTCCACCATTCGGTAAAGGTTTTTTCTGCGTTCAGGTCCATTTTTTCCCCGATCATCGGCGTACACAGGCGGATGTTTTCGTTATGATTCAGGGTTCTGAGCTTTGTTATCGGTTCGTCCCAGTTGTGGTTAGCCAGAGAAAACTTACTCCAGTGAACCGGTAGTAACCGGGAAGTCCGAAGATCCCGGGCAACCTGTAAAACCTCTTCCGGCATTAAATGAATGTATTTCCAGTTTTTGTCATATTGCCCGCATTCAATAATGGCAAGGTCAAAAGGACCAAACTGTTCCCCGATTTTTTTAAAGTGGGTATCATAACCGCCATCACCGCCCAGGAATATTTTCTTTGTTGGCGTCTGTAATACAAACGATAACCAAAGCGATTGGTTGCGGGTTAATCCTCTTCCGGAAAAATGCCTTGCCGGCGTGGTATGTACGGTAATGCCATCTGGCAGCTCGATTGTTTCATGCCAGTCTTTTTCAATAATGTGTTGGGTATCATAACCCCAATATTCAAAATGTTCACCAACACCCAAACCGCAAATCACTGTTTTCACCTTTGGCTTTAATGCTTTGATGGTTTCATAATCCAGATGATCCCAATGATCATGTGAAATAAAAAGATAATCGATTTCCGGAAGGTCATTCACGGTATAAATGTCGCTGCCGGGATAGCTTTTTGTAGTCAGGCGGACAGGAGAGGCTGCGCCGCTAAAAACAGGGTCAACCAGGATTTTAATACCATCGGTCTGAATAAAATAGGAGGAATGTCCAAACCATACAAAAGCATCTTCTTCTTTGGAAAGCGACCGTAAATCTGTTTTTTTCGACGGAATACTGTCTACAGGTTTTACCCTTGTATTTTCTTTAAATAGAAACTCCTTTAAAACGCTGTAAAAGCTGGCGCCTTCCGTCAGATCGGGCGTGAAACTGCTGTTCTGGAATTTACCGTCCCTGAAATTAGGAGAGTTCTTAATACGCTCTAACCGGGCACCGGAAGGCAGTTTTCCGAATTTTGGCTGTTGGAGAAAAAGATAAACAATTACGGTTAAGGATATGAGTATGGTAAAAATTGTAAGTAACATTTTTTTTAAGATTTTGTTCATTATTATTTTGTTGCAATAAGTTTAGATTGACTAATCACTCTATATGGTTTAAAAAAAATCAGCTAATCATGGTCCACAAGATATCAAAGGAATTATAAATCACTTCTTTCTTTGCTTCAAAGCTCAGTTTCGACTGGCGAAGGTATTGCTGCACGCCGAATATAAAATTGTTGACAATCGTAATCAGGTAATCTACCGGTAGATCTTTAATCACATTTTTACGGATAGCGGCTTCCAGCTCCTCACAGCCTTTTTTAGAAAGTTTCTGTATTTCTTCATAATCTATCTGTGACGCATAGGGTGAAGAATAGAACTGCTGAATGTAGCGAAACTGGTAGTCGTTGTCCAGTGACCACAGCATGATCGCAATAAACTGGCTTTTAAAATGCGTTTTATAATCGGTATTGGAAGCAACAGCATTTTCAATATGTTCCGCAACTTTTAATTTGATATCAATATAAAGCGCAATGATCAGGTCTTCTTTTGTCTTGTAATAATGAAACAAGGTACCGTTCGCAACACCGGCTTCCTTAGCAATTTTGCTGGTAGCGGTACCGTGAAAACCATATTCTACGAATAGTTTCAGCGCAGCGGCAAGTATTTCTTTTTGTTTATCCATGATAAGATTGACTAATCAGTCGGTAAAAGTACACTTTTTTAAAACAGTAAAAAGTATTTTGGAAAAAATTAACTTTTTACGTTGGCTTATTCATGGTTTATCAGGATGTTTTTTTATAGTTCAATACCGCCCACACATTAAGCACTACGGCAAAAAGCCCGATTTTAAGGAAATGTGGCAATACATCTTTAAAAGTACTGCCTTTCAGGACAACCATGCGCATGACTTCTATAAGATAACTCACCGGTGTGAAACGGGAAATATATTTTGCCCATTCCGGCATACTGTCGATTGCGGTAAACAAACCACCCATCAAAATAAAGATCATCATAAAGAAAAACATGATGAACATAGCTTGTTGCTGGGTATCGCAAAATGTGGAAATAAGCAGACCAAAGCCCAGAATTGCCAACAGGTAAATCCAGATAAAACCGTATAATAAAAAGATGTTTCCCTGTGGTGTTATGCCATAAACAAGCCAGGCTATCAACAGTCCTAAAGTGAAAACCACATTACCGAGAATCCAGAACGGAATGAGTTTACCCAATATAAAATGGTATTTTTTTAAAGGGGAAACATTGATCTGTTCGATGGTTCCGACTTCTTTTTCTTTAACAATATTCAGTGCCGAAAGAAAACCGCCCACCATCGTGATCAGGATTGCTAAAATGCCCGGAACCATAAACGTGTGGTAATCCAGCAGCGGATTGTACCAGTTTGAGGCCGTAATTTCAATAAGCGGAGCAGTATTGAATTTCGCAGCCGGTTGTACTTGCAAACGAATATCGGCATTGAAATTTTTCAGTATCGTATTCAGATAGGAAACGCCAAGTCCGGCTTTGACACCATTAATGGCATTTACGGCAATAAAAAGCTGTTGGTGGTTTTCCCGGACAAGATTGCGTTCAAAGTTTTTAGGTATTTCCAGGATCAGGTCGGCATCGTCATTTTCAATAAGCTGTAAAGCCTCTTTATAGGAACTGCGGTAACCGGAAAGTTTAAAATAGCCTGAAGCGGCAGCTGTGGTAATCAGCTTTTGAGAGTACGTCGAATGGTCGTTGTCCACGACAGCCAGATTGATGTTTTTCACTTCATAATCTGCGGCCAGCGGGAGAATGATCAGCTGCATGACCGGCATTACCATGATCATGACCAATATGGCTCTGTTGCGGAAAATCTGCCGGAACTCCTTTTGGAGCAAAAAACGCATCGTTCTCATTCCAGTCTTGTTTTAAAGCTTTTCAGGCTGATGATTAATAAAAAGACAGTCATTCCGAAAAGGATCAGTGTTTCCTTCCAGATGGCAGAAAACCCGAGACCTTTAATCATAATAGATTTTACAATAATGTAAAACCATTTTGCCGGAACAATGTTGGAAATCAATTGTAATGGTTTTGGCATGTTTTCAACCGGAAACATAAAACCGCTAAACAAAATAGTGGGCAGCATCATGCCCATTAACGAGATAAGCATGGCAATTTGCTGGGAACTGGTTTTAATGGAAATAAAAATACCGATGGCTAAACAGGTAATGATAAAGAGGATACTTTCCAGGAATAGCAACACTATACTGCCATTTATAGGCAAATCCAGTACAAAAATGCTTAGCAGCAATATCGTACTGACGTTAATTAAAGATAGCAACAGATAAGGAACCGCTTTGGAGAAGATCACAAAAATGGGTTTAAACGGGGAAACCAGCAAAATTTCCATGGTACCGTTTTCTTTTTCCTTTACAATTGAAATAGCCGTCATCATAACGCAGATAAGCATTAATACCAGTGCCATTACGCCCGGAACAAAATTTGGGGCACCTTTTAACTGCGGATTGTAAAGCATCTTGATCTCCGGAACAATTTGTAACGGAACCGGGTTATTCCCGTTAATTTCCGCCTGATATTCCTGTATAATGGAAGTCATGTAATTGGTAAGCGTGGTCGCGGTATTCGGATCGGAAGCATCGGCAATGATCTGGATTTGTGCCCGGTTTTCATGTACTAACTGTTCGTTAAAATGCGGAGGGAACAATACGGCAAGCTTGATCTTTCCTTTGCGGAACTCGGCTTCCATATCGGAATTCTGTGATAAAAAGGTACTGACTTTAAAATAACGGCTTGCGGTAATTTTAGTGATTATATTAGCACTGGCGACATCTTTTGCATTATCGACAATAACGATTTCCGAGTTTTTGATCTCATTCGTCAGGGCAAATCCGAAGATCAAAATCTGAACAATCGGCATACCAAAAAGGATCAGCAGCGTTTTGCGGTCCCGTATAACGTGAAGAAACTCTTTCCGGATAAAAGTGATAAACTGTTTCATAATCAGATTTTATTCGCCTCGTCTGGCAGTTCGGGCAAGCTGGTAAAACACATCGTCCATGGTAACGGCATCGTATTTTTTCTTCAGATTGGCCGTTGTATCCAGTGCTTCAATCGAACCGTCCACCATGATGGATATCCGGTTACAGTATTCCGCTTCATCCATATAATGGGTGGTTACAAAAACGGTAATTCCGCTGTTGGCCGCTTCATAGATAAGTTCCCAGAATTGCCGCCGGGTAATCGGATCGACACCGCCGGTTGGTTCGTCTAAAAACACAATTTTAGGTTCATGGATAATTGCTACCGAAAAGGCAAGTTTTTGTTTCCAGCCCAATGGCAAAGAAGCTACCAGGCTGTTGGCTTCGCTCTGTAAATGGAGTTTCCGGATCAGGGCTTCACTTTTCATTTTCAATTGCTGGTTGGAAAGTCCGTAAATTCCTCCGAAGAAACGGATGTTTTCGGCAACCGTAAGATCTTCATATAAGGAAAACCGCTGACTCATATAGCCGATATTCTTTTTAATGCGTTCGGTGTTTTTGTAAATATCATAACCGGCAATATGCGCATTGCCCGAAGTGGGCTTCGACAAACCGCATAGCATCCGCATAGCGGTTGTTTTTCCGGCTCCGTTGGCGCCCAGAAAACCAAAAATTTCCCCTTTGGAAACTGTAAAGGATATTTGGTTTACAGCCGTGAAATCGCCAAAACGTTTGGTTAATTTTTCGCAGATTATGACTTGATCTTCCATCGTGATTAGTGCAATAGTTGTATAAAACTGTCTTCTATTGTTGCTTCGGTTTTATGAATCGTTACCGCCTTCATGCCGCTTTCTTCCAGGTAATGCTGTAATTGTGAAACAGCATCGTCTGCCGGTTTTAATGCGATATGTGCAAATTCGCCAAAAGCATAACTATTAATACGGTCCGGATATTTTTCGAGTAATTGCAGCAGGGCATACATATTGGCAGCCTTAACGGCATATAACTTCTCAGGATAAGCAGCCGTAATGTTTAACGGGGTATCAATAGTCAGTATTTTTCCGTTTTGTATCAGGGCGATCCGGTCACACAGGTTCGCTTCATCCATATATGGTGTCGAAACAATAATGGTAATTCCCTGTGTTTTCAGCTTTTTCAGCATTTCCCAGAATTCTTTCCGGGAAACGGGATCCACGCCGGTGGTGGGTTCGTCTAAAAACAGTATGGCCGGTTTGTGGATCAATGCGCAGCACAAAGCCAGTTTCTGTTTCATACCGCCGGATAATTTCCCGGCTTTCCGGTCTTTAAAAGGGGCTATCTGAATGTAAATATCTTTGATCAGATCGTAATTTTCCTGTAAGGTGGTATTGAATAAAGTGGCAAAAAAGTTCAGGTTTTCTGCAATGGTAAGATCCTGGTATAAGGAAAACTTTCCGGGCATATAGCCTACAAGCTGCCGGATTTCCCGGTAATCTTTAACAATATCCAGAGCCATCACGCTGGCATTTCCCTGATCGGGAAGGAGCAGCGTTGTGAGCATTCTGAAAATACTGGTCTTTCCGGCTCCGTCAGGTCCGATCAGTCCGAACAATTCACCGGTTGCTACCGAAAAAGAAACGTTATCGACCGCAGTTTTTTTGTCTTTGCCATAGGTTTTGGTTATATTTTCAACAATAACGGCTTTCATGTTTTTTAGTTTTGATGTTTGAATTTCACATCGCCATACATACCTATTTTCAGTAAACCGTCATTGCTCACTTTGATCTTAACAGCATATACCAGATTCGCACGTTCGTCTTTTGTCTGTATGGTTTTCGGTGTAAATTCGGCTTTGCTGCTAATCCATTCGACCGTTCCGGGGTAGCTTTTTTTCGTGTCGGCATTGGTATAAACGGTAACTTTTTCATTCAGTTTTATTTGGGAAAACTGGTCACCGGTTATGTATGCTCTTAAAATAATGCTGCTCAGATCGGCAATCTTGTATAGTGGTTTTCCAATCGAGGCCATTTCTTCCGGTTCGGCATATTTGGTTAATACGGTCCCGTTTACCGGATTGATGATTCTGGATTTTTTCAGCTGATCGTTGAGCTGTCTGATCTGAACGTTTAGCGTAGCCGAATCTTCATTTAAAGAAGAGGCAGTGATCGATAACGCTGATTGGGCGGCATCCAGCTGTTTTTGTAAAATGTTTACCTGCGCATTGGCATCGTCCAGCTGTTTCCGGGTTGCCGCATCCGCTTTTACCAGGTTATTCATTCTTTGCTGTTCGTGCCGGGCCTGTTTTAGTTGTTCTTTATAGGCCGCAATTTGTATTTCAATATTGGGTTTTTTGCTCAAAGTAGCTTTTATCTGGGCTTCCAACTGCTCTTTTTTAAGCGATAGCGGAATGGTATCGATATAGCCGATAAACTGGTCCCGGGTGAGTTGTTGGCCTTCAGCTATAGCCAACGCTTTGATGGTTCCGTTTGCTTCGGCAGAAACGATGGTTTCAACAGCTTCAAACGTACCGGTTGCATCATATCCGTTTTCGGTATTGTTACAGGCCATAAAAAAAGGGATGGCAATAATGGTAAAAAGTATCTGTTTCATTCGTACGGTTTTTGGAATTAATTACCCTGTGTTAATCGGACTTTATATTGTGCGGCAAGCAATTGTATCTGATGCAGTATTTTATTCTGCCGGGCTGTATCTTCTGCGTTAACTTCCCGCAGGTAATCGCTGGTGGTGCTCACACCGTTTTCCAGTTGTGCCAGAGCTGCTTTTTTGATGCTGCCTCTCAGACTGATGATTTCTTGATCGGAGATAAGATAACCGCTGAGCCTGCTGATCTCTTCATTTTGCTGTTGCAGCTGGTAGTTGGTATTGAACAGAAACGTTTCTTTTTGTATGCTGATGTCCTCTTTATTGATATTCAGCAGGTCTTTTTCTTTTCGCTGGGTATAATACCCGAAAAGCGACCAGTTCAGACGGATACCGCCAATATAATAGGCTTCAAAATCATTACTGAGCATGTTCAGAGCCGGTTTTCCCATACCGCCCTGGAAAAACAGGTTTAGTTTAGGGATGTTCTTGATGGTAATTGCCTGTTGCTGTATGTCAATATTTTTTGCCTGCTGTTCAAATAAGCCTAATTCCGGCCGGTTGTTTTGAGTAGAGAGTACCGGTGGGACAGGAGTGACCAGTAGGGTATTGTCGTCCAGCGGTTTGTTCAGGAATAATGCCAGCATGTTAAGATAGGCCTTTTTATTGCTCAACAGCGTGAGCGTCTGCTGGCTTACGGTCAGGTATTCTGCTTTTAGTATGTCCAGGCTGCTTCTGAAAACGGTTCCGTTGGCAAGCTGCGCCTCCGTTTTCTTTATACCAAGCGCAATATCATCTTTTTTAAGAGCATTTTGCCTGAGCTGTTCGTTGACTAAAAGGATCCCAAAATACAAATCGTTGATCCGCTCTTTTAATTTATAGAGTTCCACTTCAAGTTTCTGCGCTTCTACAAGTGACTTTGATTCCTGCGACAGTTTTTGCTGTTTGATCATACCACCGTCATAGACTACCTGATTGATCTCGCCGTATATCTTATACTGGTCTTTGTCTAAAACCGGAATAGTGGTGTTGGGCAGCTGTATCGGAACCTGCGTTACTTCCGATTGATAGCTGGCCTGTCCGACAATATTTACCTGTGGCAGATAGCCTTTGGAAATGTTCTCGATACTGTAATCCCTGCTTTTCAGGATTAATTCCCGCTGTTTGGCTAAAGGATAATGTTCACTGGCAAGGGCATAACAGTTTTCTATAGTGAGCGTCTGTATTTCCTGTGACCGGATTGGCAGGCTAAAGAAAGCGGATAGTACCGTGAAATAAAGTATACTTTTCATCATTTGATTAATTAGATTAAAAAAATGTTATGTTTCTAAAATCGCTTTGACCCAGACCGGAATCATTTTTTTTCGTTCCAGAATGAAATTATTAAAGCTTTCCGAAGGCATTACCGTGCTGGTTTCCAATACGGGGCGGGCTATAAACGGAAATATGATCATGCCTAAAAGGGTAATGATAAAGTGTAAGGCTTCGACATCCGGCTTTTTCTCCTGCAATTGTCTGGCAAATGAAGAATTGACCAGCAGCTCTTTTACGGAAACCCTTTTGCTGAGGCGTCCGGGATTGTGCCGGATCTCACTGAGTACAAACATGGGCAAATCCGGATTGTTAAGCAGCATGTCCAGATAATGCTGTGTTAGCTGTTCAATCTTTTCCTCTAAACCGGTTGCCTCATTGCTCAGTATTGGTGTGATCAATCCGAAGAATTGCTGCGTTTTTTCGGTCATCACCAATTCAAATAGCTTTTCCTTACTCCTGAAATAATAATTCAGCAGTGCTAAATTCAAACCGGCTTCTTCAGCAATGTCCCGGGTGCGTGTTGCGGCATAACCTTTTTGGGTAAAGACTTTTCGTGCGGCTGCTTTGATCCGTTCTTCAGTAGAGCTGTCTTTTTCAATTTTCTTTGGCATGAGGGCTTCGTTTCCACAAAGTTAGCAAAGCAAAATAATTTAAACAAATTTTTTAATCATTTGATTAAAAATAATAAACTGATGGTTAACAGGTTAAAAAAAATCCCTTCTCTGAATGATACCGGAGAAGGGATTTTTGTTGTGGTTTATTTTTACGGTTATACGCTTGTTCAGAGTTCTATTTTTGCCAGTTTTTGGGCAGAAGAATCATTCAAACCAAGGTCAAAAGGTTTTTTAGCGGTTCTTTCAATTAAGGTGAAAACACAGGAAATCAAAAGACAGAAAGGTATCGTTAACAAGACAAAATCGCTGCCTAATTTTCGGAATTCATTAATGAGCCCGAAAGGAAGCAGGATAATGAACAGTCGGATCATAACAAGATTGATACGGCTGAAAAAGCCATTGGGAGTATAGTTTGTTATTTTTTCGCATTGCTGCTGTAAATCATACAAATCGGCTAATTTTCGCAGCATTTCAATATACTGCTGGTTAGTGATCTGCTGGTTGTTATACAGCTCTTTAATGATGACCGATTGTAGTGCAATCAATTGTTTGGCACTGTTTTTCTGCAAAAGGATATCGTTTAGGCGCTCCGGAGCAATATAATTTGCAAGCTCATTTTTTAATGCCTGCATTGCTGCCGGACCCGGCTGGTTGTTGTTGTGTTTTAACTGAAAGCGCAATAGCATGATCCAGGCATATTGATTGTGCACAAGTGTTTTGTAGGCACTATTGCTTTTCGGAATAAAATGCTGCACAGTAGTATTCCAGTCGGTGCTTTGGGTGATAATGTTATTCCATATCAGACCGGCATCTGCCAAACGCTTTTGCATCTGGGTATTTTTCATGGCAACCACAATGGCGGTGGTAATCCCGACAAGAGCCACAGGAATCCATGGAATAACGATCCACTTCATGTTAAAATACTGGTATAATAATGTTGGAATAACAGCCCATAATACTAAAGTATAGCTGATTTGTTCCGGCCAAAAGAAATATTCTTTGACGTTTTTCTCGTTGTCGGTTTTCATTCTCATTATGTCGTTTGGTTGGGTGAAATTTTAAAAAGTTGTAGTAGTCGCCTTTTCGGTTATATTATTTTTGTAAAGCCTTTTTTTGTGATATTAATAGCTGTTTTTGGAAATTATTTATTGGTTTAACATAAAATTATGATTTTTTCGCACATATCTTTATTTCGTGTGCTAAAAATAAAATGATTTCGATAAAGTGTATTGTTTTACCGATGAACGACACTTTTTTATCTCATATTGCACTGTTTTGTTTTAAATATTCGGGCGAATTATCGATTAATTTATGTTATGGTTAGGATTTGTTAACAAACAAATAGTTAACTTTATAGGAATTAAAAATTAAATCAACCTACTATGAAATTAATACGAAAAGCCAAAGCCAACTGGCAGGGAACCGGAATGGAAGGTAAAGGAACCATCTCCACACAAAGTACTACTTTAAATAATGCCCAATTATCGTTTAAAACCCGTTTTGAAGATGGAGTAGGGACAAACCCTGAAGAATTGATTGGTGCGGCTCATGCCGGCTGTTTTTCAATGAAGCTGAGCTTTGTATTGTCGGAATTGGGATTTGTACCCGAAAATATCGATACTACTGCAAAAGTAATTTTTGAAGACGGAAAAATCACCCAGATCCATCTGGAGCTGGCCGCAAAAGTTCCGGGAATTTCGGAAGACGATTTTCAGAAAGCCGCTTTAAATGCCAAAGAAAATTGCCCGGTATCGCAGCTGTTAAAAGCAGACATCTTTTTGTCGGCTACTTTAGAAGCGTAAATAAAAAGGTTATAAAATAAAAAACTACGGAGTGATCCGTAGTTTTTTTATGTTTTAATCGGGAATATTATTCTTCAACCATAGTGTGGTATACGTTCATCACATCATCGTCTTCTTCAATTTTTTCCAGTAGTTTTTCAACATCAGCAACCTGCTCTGCATTCAGTTGTTTGGTTACCTGCGGAATTCTGTCGAATCCGGAAGATAAAATTTCCATATTTCTGTTTTCCAGTTCTTTCTGAATAGCACCAAAGCTTTCAAAAGGCGCATACATCATGATACCGTCTTCGTCTGCAAAGATCTCTTCCACACCGAAATCGATCATTTCCAGTTCTAATTCTTCCACATCCTGACCTTCAGATGGAATTCTGAAATTACAGGTATGGTCAAACATGAATTCTACAGAACCCTGAGTACCCAAAGTACCGTTGCATTTGTTGAAATAGCTTCGGATGTTGGCAACAGTTCTGTTATTATTATCGGTAGCGGTTTCAATTAAAATGGCAATACCATGAGGGGCATATCCTTCAAATAAAACCTCTTTATAGTTAGCGGTATCTTTATCGGAAGCTTTTTTAATGGCGCGTTCCACATTGTCTTTCGGCATGTTGGCAGCTTTTGCATTTTGCATTACTGCACGCAAACGGGAATTTGTTTCCGCATTTGGTCCGCCTTCTTTAACGGCCATTACAATATCTTTTCCAATTCTTGTAAACGTTTTAGCCATTGCCGACCAACGTTTCATTTTTCTCGCTTTTCTAAATTCAAACGCTCTTCCCATAAGAGTTAATTGTTTTTTGTTATAGTTTGTAAAACAGTGTGCAAAAATAAAATTATTACAGCACTTTAACAAAAAAAGAGACTTCTTTTGAAGCCTCTTTTTTTATAATTATTTTTTGTAAAATGGTAATTTAACCACTTTTGCAGCTACATCATTTTTTCTGATTCGGATAAAAATTTCGCTGTCAACAGCCGATAAAGCCGTTGGAACGTATCCTAATCCGATTCCTTTGTTTAACGATGGCGACATTGTTCCGGAAGTTACTATTCCGATTACGGCACCGTCTTTGTCTACGATTTCATAATCGTGACGCGGAATTCCTCTTTCTGTTAATTCAAAAGCAACCAGTTTTTTAGTTACTCCGGCTTCTTTTTGTTTTTTAAGGTTTTCCGAATTGGTAAATTCTTTATCAAATTTAGTAATCCATCCCAATCCTGCTTCTAATGGAGAAGTGGTATCGTTGATGTCGTTTCCGTAAAGGCAGAATCCCATTTCAAGACGTAAAGTGTCACGGGCTGCCAATCCGATCGGTTTGATTCCGAAAGCGGCTCCGGCTTCAAAAACGTTGTTCCAGATTGTTTCGGCATCTTCATTTTTGAAATAAATTTCAAAACCTCCGGAACCGGTATAACCGGTTGCCGAAATGATTACGTCTTTCACTCCTGCAAATTCAGCAGTCTGGAAAGAATAATACGGCATATTGATCAGGTCAGTTGCTGTTAACGACTGCATTGCCTCAGCTGCTTTTGGTCCCTGAATAGCCAGTAAAGAATAGGAATCGGAAGCATTTTGCATGTCCACTCCTAAATCATTGTGCTTGGAAATCCAGTTCCAGTCTTTTTCAATGTTGGAAGCATTTACGACCAGCATATAATCGTTATCGGCAATTTTATAAATAATTAAATCGTCAACAATTCCGCCTTCGTTGTTTGGTAAACAGGAATATTGTGCTTTACCGTCTACTAATTTGGAAGCATCATTTGAAGTTACTTTCTGAATTAAAGCCAGGGCATTTTCTCCTTTCAGGAAAAATTCCCCCATGTGCGAAACATCAAAAACACCTACGCCGTTACGAACCGTTTCATGTTCAATGTTAACTCCTTCATATTGAACAGGCATATTATAACCTGCAAACGGAACCATTTTTGCTCCTAAACTTTCGTGAACGTGCGTTAATGCTGTATTTTTCATTTTGTGCTGTATATTTATTTTAGGTCGCTAATGTATTGATTTTTTATGGAGTGGCAAAAGGGATAAAACGGGATTATTTTTTCATCAGGTAATTTTTCAGTTCTTGATAGGATTTTATTTTATGACTCACTTTTTCTTTATTCAAAATCCGTTCAATTTGCTCCGGAACGGGCAGCGTTATGTTTAAGCAGGAAGCCACAATATCGGCAAACTTGATCGGGTGGGCAGTTTCCAGGAAAACACCGATACTGCCGGGTTGCTGCGGCATTTCCTGCTGCAAACCAAGATAGCCCACAGCTCCGTGCGGTTCCGAAAGATAGCCGTTTTGCCGGTATAGTTCTTTTATAGCTGCCAGTGTGGCTGCATCGGTAAACGAAAAGGACGAAAAATCCTGTTCCAGTTGTTTTAAATCATGCTGATACAATTCCAGAATGCGGACAAAATTGCTGGGACTGCTCACATCCATGGCATTGGATATCGTGGCTACTGTGGGATTGGGCGTGTATGTTCCGGTTGCTAAAAAACGGGGTACGGTATCGTTGGCATTCGTGGCGGCAACAAAACGGGCAATGGGCAAGCCCAGGCGTTTGGACAGCATTCCGGCACAGATATTTCCGAAATTACCGCTCGGACAGGCCAGAACTATCGGTTTGTTGTATGGTTTCAAAGTTTTGTAAACAAAGAAAAAATAGAACATTTGCGGCAGCCAGCGGGCAATATTGATGGAATTTGCAGATGTGAGGTGCATACCGGCTAAATCGGCATCGGAAAAAGCTTTTTTAACCATCGCCTGGCAATCGTCAAAAGTGCCGTCCACTTCAAGGGCGCTGATGTTTGCTCCCAAAGTGGTAAGTTGTAATTCCTGGATAGCACTGACTTTTCCACCTGGATAGGCAATCACCACGTCGACATTTTTGGTTCCTAAAAAACCGTTGGCAACTGCACCGCCGGTATCGCCGGAAGTAGCCACTAAAACGGTTGTTTTACAATCATTCTCCCGGTTAAAATATTCCAGGCAACGGGACATAAAACGGGCACCTACATCCTTAAAGGCCATTGTAGGACCGTGATACAATTCTAATGCGAAAATATTATCGGCTACCGGAATGACCGGAAAATCAAAACATACTGTATCCTGTATGATCTGTTTGAGTACTGTTTCCGGAATTTCGTTTCCAACGAAAGGCTGAATTACCCGGAAGGCAATTTCTTCATTCGTTAAAGCTGTTATTGTTTCATAAAATGATGCCGGCAGCGGTGTTATTGTTTCCGGGAAATACAAACCGTTATCGGGTGCGATACTTTGCATAACGGCTTCCCGGAAAGAGACTTTATGGTTCGGGTTATTCAGGCTGTAATAGTTCATTTGTACGGTTTTATCAGTTGATGATTCGTATGCCATCCGGATTTATTTTCGAAACATAAATTTCAAATGGAATGGTGGTATCGTTATATATTTTTTTCATTTCAAGTGCAACTTTTTGAGCCGTTTCAATTCCCTGACTTAAAGCGTAAATTGAAGGACCAGATCCGGAAATTCCGGCACCCAGTGCACCGTTTTTTAAGGCGGTTTCTTTAACCAGATCAAAGTTAGGAATATATCTTTTACGCAGGGGTTCTATGATTTCATCCTGTAAAGAACGCTGGATCAGTCCGTAATCGTTTGTGTACAATCCGGCAATCAGTCCGCCGAGATTTCCCCATTGTCTGATGGCGCTTTTTAACGGAATTTCGGGTGATAAAACCGCCCGCATTTCGGATGTTTTCAGGGTTATCTGCGGGTGGATTACCGTTGCAAATAAGGCTGGAGGACTGTCAATGCAGATGATGTCTAAAGGATCATAACCTCTAATGAGTGTAAAGCCGCCCAAAAGTGCCGGAGCAAGATTATCGGCATGTTCGCTTCCGCTGGCCAGAGCTTCTCCTTTCATGGCAAAACGGACCAATTCTTTTGCGGTAAAGGGCCTGCCCAGTAATTCATTAATACCGAAAACGGCTCCGGCTGCACTTGCGGCAGAACTTCCGATGCCGCTTCCGGCTTTTATATTTTTTGTGATTTCAATGGCAAATCCGCAATCGGGCTGAACGGCTTCCAGTAAGGCCATAGCCGCCACGCCGGCAACATTCTGCTCCGGTTCAAGCGGTAAATCGGCTCCGGTTATCCGGGTAATCCGGATTCCTTTGGTATCGGTTTTATAAATAATCATTTCGTCGCCAATCGTATCGAGGCACAAGCCTAAAACGTCAAATCCACAGGAGAGATTGGCAATCGTTGCCGGACAAAATAGTTTAATACGGTTCATTTTTTCGGGGTTTAAACGTTACCAATTCGAATTACATCTGCAAATATTCCGGAAGCAGTTACAGCCGCTCCGGCACCGGCACCTTTTATCAGCAGCGGCTGTTCGCAATAACGGTCGGTATAAAACAACACGATATTGTCTTTCCCTTCCAGGTTATAAAAAGGATGTTCTTTAGCGATGCATTGCAAGCCTACGGATGCTTTGCCGTTTTCAAATTGTGCCACATATTTTAAGCGGCATTCTTTTTGGGCAGCATCCTGATAGAGATTTTTAAAATGGACGGCATTGGCCTGCAGGGATTCCAAAAAACCGGGAACAGTTGTTGCTGTCAGAGCATCTTCCGGTAAAAAGGACTGGTTGTGAATGTCGTCAATTTCCATCTGGTAACCGCTTTCCCGGATTAGGATCAATATTTTCCGCATGACATCAATTCCGCTTAAATCGATCTTCGGATCCGGTTCGGTATAGCCTTCCTGCCGTGCCTGATTTACAATATCGTGGAAGCTGTTATCTTCATTAAAGTTGTTAAAGATAAAGTTTAAACTACCCGATAAAACTGCCTGAATTTTATTGATTTTATCGCCGGAAATAATTAAATTCTTTAAGGTGTCAATAATGGGCAGACCGGCTCCGACATTTGTTTCATACAGGAAAGGAGCATTGTACTTTTTAGACAGCGATTTCAGGTGCTGATAGTGCTCATATTCCGATGAACAGGCAATTTTATTACAGGTTACCACAGCGACATTCTGCTTTAAAAAGCGGTCGTATATGCCGGCAATATGCGCATTGGCAGTATTGTCAATAAAGATGCTGTTGCGCAGGTTCAGTTTTTCCACATTGGCAATAAAAGCTTCAGTATTGTTGGCTTCTCCGGCTTCCAGGTGTTCTTTCCAGTTGTTCAGGGCAATTCCTTCATCGTCAAAATACATTTTTCTGGAATTGGAAATAGCAATAACCCTGACATTCAGTTTTAAATTGTCTTTCAGGTATTTTTTCTGCTGGTTGATCTGATCGATAAATTTTCCGCCTACATTTCCCACACCGCTGATAAAAAGGTTCAGCTGCCTGATGTTGTCTTCAAAGAATCGCTCGTGCAGCGTGTTCAATGCTTTTTTGACATCTTTTTGCTGGATAACCACCGAAATATTGCGTTCGGAAGCTCCCTGTGCGATCGCCCGGATATTCACATTGTTTTTGCCTAAAGTGCTAAACATCCTGCCGCTTAAACCCTGGTGGTTTTTCATGTTTTCACCCACCAGGGCAATAATACTGAGGTTGTTTTCAATACAGGAAGGTTTGATTTTCAGCTGTTTGATCTCGTATTGAAATTCCATATCAATAGCCCGTTTTGCCCTGGAAGCATTTTGTTCTGAAATACCAATGCAAATAGAATGTTCCGAGGATGCCTGTGTGATAAAAATAATGTTGACCTGTTCTTTGGCAACCGCGCCGAAAAAACGTTTGGACGCACCGGAAACACCAATAAGCCCGGAACCTTCCAGAGTGATCAGCGCAATATTATCAATATGGCTGATGCCTCTGATGGAATCCTGGTTTGGAACGACTTCATTGCGGATAACAGTGCCGTATTCTTCCGGGGCAAAAGTATTCTTAATGTGAATCGGGATATGTTTGTTTAAAACCGGCTGAATGGTTGGGGCATACAATACTTTGGCTCCGAAATGGGATAATTCCATTGCTTCTTTATAGCTGATGTCGGGAATTGGCCTGGCTTGTTTGACAATTCTGGGATTGGCAGTAAACATGCCGCTCACATCAGTCCAGATTTCCAATTGTTCCGCATCGAGCGCAGCAGCAATAATAGCGGCAGTATAATCGGAACCGCCACGTCCCAAAGTAGTGGTCAGACCGTTATAGGCTTCTGCTATAAATCCGGGCAATATTGTAATTTCTGCCTGGTTTTTATCAAAGAAATACTGGATTAAGAAATCGGTAGTTTCAAAATTTACATGGGCATTGCCAAAGTTGGCATCGGTTTTAATAAGCTCACGGCTGTCTGCATAAGCGACTTTACCGGGCAGTTGTTTTAGCTTCTCATAAATAATACGGGAAGAAAGCAATTCTCCGTAGGCGAGTATGGTATCGGTTGTTTTGTCTGACAATTCCCCTAACAGGAAACAACCTTCCAAAAGCGAAGCGATATGGGCAAAAGCCGCTGTAATGTATTGGTTTATAACGTCTTTGTTTTCCTCAGGCAACAGCGCTTCAACAGTAGTGAAATGCTTGTCTTTTATTGCTATAAGCGCATTTTTATATTCGGGATCTTTATGTTTCGCTTTGTTTATCGCTTCAACTAAAGCATCGGTTATACCGCCCAAAGCGGATACTACAACAACTTTTTTACCGCTTTTTTGTTTAATAATGGAAATGGACTGTATGATATTCTGGGCATTGGCTACCGAAGTGCCGCCAAATTTTAAGACTTTCATAGGATTATCTTTTTGGATCCATCTGTTGTTTTACAAATGAATACGATTAAAAATATAAGGGAAAGGGTTGTTAAGAGAAACAACTAAGCCGTCTTGTTAAAAATAACAAGTGCACACAATGGATTATATGTAATGATTATACCCCTAAAGGGGTAGTTGTTGTAGTTGTAGATGTTGTAGCAACGGCAGTTGCAACCGATACAGTTACGGTTGTAGCAAGAGGGTAATATTTGCTATTGTTGCTTAACATTAAAACAAATATAATTATTTTTTGTTTTAAAACGGCAAGCTGCCGGTATAAATTCACCGGATGTATTTTGGCAACAGCATTGCAATCACTGATTTATATGAAAAAATAACGAAGATTTTTGTTTTGCCATCTCTGTAAAGTTGTGTATAATTGCGTTCTCACAGCAATTATTACCAAAACAAAATGCTTAAAAACAGTTACCTCTTAGCCTGTTTGTTATTAACAGGTGTGCTATATGCCCAGGAAAACACGCAAAGTCATTCCCCAACGCCCATAACGGTGGATGAGCTGTCGTATACAGACGAAAAAAGCGGGAAGGGAAGTTATCAGGATAATCAGAAAACGGGGTTATGGACCTATTTTTATGATGACCAAAAGCTATGGAAAAAAGGGGAATATGATAAAGGGAAGGAAACCGGTACCTGGCGGATCTATTATAAAAACGGCAATGTAAGATTTTTAGAAAACTACAGCAATGGCATCCGGCACGGAAAAAACATGGCATATTATGAAGACGGGAAGAAAAAATTGGTGTCCAATTATGCGGATGGCAAACCGGATGGTGAATTTATAGTGTATTTTGATGACGGTAAAAAGTACACTGTTCAGCATTATGACAAAGGAATTAAAACGGGTAAGTATACCGAATACTATCATAACGGAAAAATTAAAACGGAAGAGTTTTACGTAATTGGCAAACCGGAAAGAAAATATATAACGTATTATGAAAGCGGCAAAGTAAAAGAAGACGGTTTCCTGAAGGGTAATTCTATTACTGGAGAGCACACGACCTATTTTGAAAACGGAATCGTTACCATAAAAGCGATAATGGCCGATAACAGGCTAATGGAGGTTTTGGAACGCCATGATAAAAACGGTAACAAATTAGATCCGGGTACGCTTAAAAACGGCAATGGCATTTTTAATCATTATGATGATAACGGCAAATTGCTTGCAGCGGTAGTATTTGAAAACGGAAGACCTAAAAAATAATAGGCTGCCTATCTTTAAGTTAGGACCATATTTTCGCTGTTAATAATACTGTAATATAAAGGCAGGATTAGCAGGGATGATAAAGGGACTATGCAGAAATAGTTGTAAATTTATAGAAGTCTTTAAAATCGGAAATAATGGAAAATTTGATGCGAACAGATAAGAACGAAATTCTAAAGCGATTTAAACCGATTGATAAATTTGCGCATAAAGGGCTGCAGGGCCACGCTTTGATTGTGGGCGGCAGTTATGGCAAGATCGGTGCTCCGGCACTGTCGGCTAAAGCCTGTTTGAAATCCGGAGCCGGATTGGTTACGGCATATATTCCCAAATGCGGTTATGATATCGTGCAGACGATAATTCCGGAAGTCATGGTCATTACCGATGATTATCCGACACATTTAACAGCCATCGACAAGGCAGTCGATTTCCGGGCAATAGGCATTGGAGTAGGAATGGGGCTGCATTCGGAAACCCAGCAGGCATTTTTTCACTTTTTAAAACTCAATAAAGCTCCTTTGGTAGTGGATGCCGACGGACTGAATATACTTTCTGAAAATAAAGAATGGCTGGAACTGTTACCGCCCAAAACGATACTGACCCCGCATAAAAAAGAACTGGAACGGCTTATAGGAGAATGGCATGACGATGCCGGAAAAATAAAAAAAGTAAAGACTTTTTCTAAAGAATACGATCTGGTAGTAGTGGTAAAAGGTGCGCCAACGGTGATTGTGTATCACGATGCCCTTTTTGAAAACAGCACCGGAAATCAGTCCCTGGCTACTGGTGGCAGCGGTGATGTGCTGACCGGAATTATTACCGGCCTGCTGGCACAATCCTACGAACCTCTTGATGCGGCAATAGTGGGTGTATATGTACACGGACTGACGGCAGATATTGCTTTGTCGGATGTGGGGTATCATGCTTTTACCGCATCGGACTGTATTGACAATCTCGGAAAAGCATTCCTGACTTTATATTAAAAACCATTTTAGAATAATTGATAGCTAATCAGGGAACCGAAAATACCGGTTCCCTGATCAGGTTGCTATGCCTGCTGATCGAAACTGCGGAACATTTCCAGGATATACTGCAAAGCACCGGAACTGTGGAGTGCAACGGTATTGACCATGGTCATTGCAGTTACTTCAGCAGCTCTTTTCAGCATTTTTGTTTCGTATGTGCTAAAAGCCGCTTTGGTATCACCGGATTTATCATCGAGCAGGATCTCGCTCAGTTCCAGCGCATCCAGCATTGCCATGTTAACACCTTCACCGGCATAAGGCGGCATTCTGTGTGCAGCATCACCAATGATCGTAAGATTGCTTTGCGGTTCCCAATGCTGGTCGGGCGGATAATGGAATAAAGGCCGTGGTATAATGGTTGTTTTTTCTGCGGTAAATAATTCGTGCCACATCACGTCCCAATCGGGGAAGCTTTTAACGAACCAGTTTTTTACTTCCGGTATGTTTTTAAAATTGATATTACTCTCCGTTACCCAATTTTCATCTACTTTTTCACCGGTATAAAAAGCAATGCTTCCGTCACCTTTTGTACTAAGAATCAGGGACTGTTCGTTTCCTAATGCAAATAATTTACCTCCTTTTAACAGGTTGAAGAGTTTCGGGGTACTTTTTTCTGCTTCGTAAATGTTGCCTTCAATGATGGTAACGCCGGAATATACCGGTTTTATAGCACTTAAATAAGGTCTGATCTTGGAATTCGCACCGTCTGCACCAATAACAATATCGGCATAAACGTTTTCTTTGTTGTGGAAGTGTAACCGCCATCCGTCATTTGCTTTTTCCATAGAAAGGAACCGGCTGTCCCAGACCACGGTATCGTTCTGTAGTGATTCCAGTAATATTTTCCGAAGCGGACCTCTGTCAATTTCAGGTCGGTTTTCAGATATGCTGCCTTCCTGATGATCGTCCAGGCAAATGGTACCGTGATGATCTGTTATTCTTAATTTTCCGGCATCCGGTAAATGGTTGGCATAAAAAGCAGCCATTAAACCAGCTTTTCGAAGTGCTGCCAAACCGGATTCTTCATGTAAATCCAGATTGGCGCCCTGTACTCTGGCGTTTTTGTTCAGATCCCGTTCATAAACGGTTACCTTACAGCCTCCCTGCTGTAAAAGTCTTGCCAGCGTTAGTCCGCCCGGACCACCGCCGATTATCGCAATTTGTTTGTCTTTAAGTTTCATTTCCGTATCTTTTTAATTACGGAACAAAGTTATTTTCCGGTGAGCGTTGAAAATTGTATAAATCGGTCGTTTTGATTGTAACGCAGTTCTTTAGGAGAAACACCGGTTAGTTTTTTTACGGTTCGTATAAAATGCGGCTGGTCGAAAAAATCCTGTTCGGGAAACAGTTTACCTTTTTTGATATGGTCAAAGGAAGCCCTGAACCGGAGAATATTACAATAGGTTTTTAAAGAGATACCGTATTGTTTGTTAAAATAGCGGTTGATCTGCCGGCTGCTCCAATATACTTTTTCTGAAAATTCTTTTACCGATAGTGCTCCGTTTGAAGCAAACATCAGATCGAAAAGTTTTATTTTTCTTTCGTCAATATTTTCAGGTATACGTTCCTGTATTATATGGACTGCCTTTTGGCAAAAATGTTCAAAGCTGCTTAGATCACCGGCATTAAAATCCCAAAAGCCGGCTGGTAAACGGATGGCGGTATCCAATAGGTCTGATACCGTTTGCTGTAGCAGATATTCTGCTGCAAGCGGCTTAAAGCTGATGGCAAAGGTGAGCGTTTGCGGCTCAATAGTGGCATAAGACGGTTGGGTTTCCAGCCCTAAAAGGGTGATATGGAACGGTTCGGTTGCCGATACTGAAAAAAACAAATCAATCCTGCCATCGGGCAATACAATAACCTCTTTGTTTTCGTCCGAAGGATTGTGCAGCATCCAGAAACTTTCAACAAAGGCGGCAATTGACTGAGGCGGATTGATCAGTTTATAGTCCACTCATTTACTTTTTTAAAACTAATTTGTTTACCCTGTATACCATATAAATGGTGAATAGCATGATGGTTGAGGCTATCATGGCTAGTGTATCATAATGCTGTAAAGGGGTAAAATTGTCTTTTTGTACAATGATAACTCCTGCGAGCATGGCTCCGAAACCACCAGCCATTTGCTGTAATGACGCATTGATGCTCATAAAAGCTCCTCTGTCCTGTGCCTGTGGAATGGCCGAGGTGAGCGCAATGGACGGTACCATCCGGCTCATTATTGCCACCATCATCAATACATTCATTGTCAGGACCAGCCAAAATGGTGTTGCCGAAAAATGGGCATAAATATTAATGATTATGATAGCGCAGCTAGTAGCCGCAGCAAATAATTTGAATTTACTGATTTTATCACTCCATTTTCCGATAAAAGGCATTGAAATTAATGTAGCAATACCGGAAACCAGGAAAATAAGCGGTAATTGTTCTTGTGTTACTTTTAAATTGTTAATGGCAAATGCGCTGCCAAAAGGCATCATCATAAAGCCGCCAATGGATAGGAGGGCTGTTGACAGAAAACCGATTCTATAATTTTTTTTAGCTATTGTATGCAGCAAATGCTGGAAAGCGGTTTTATCTCTTTGCAATGAAAGGTGTTCGTTGATGGGTTTTAGTTTCAGGAACAGGGTAAGCGCAATAATACCCGCCATTACGGCTATCCATAAAAACGGAATATGCCAGCCCCATTTATTGGCGATGTATAAACCGATCGGGATACCCAAAACCTGGCTTGCGCCAAAGCCCATTTGAACAAAGCCCATTACTTTCCCGCGCTGCTGCAGGCTGAACAGGTCGGCTACTATTGCCATAGAAATAGAACCGATTACCCCACCGAATATTCCGGTGACAATCCGGGCAATTACCAGTAGCGGGAACGTTGGCGCTAATGCACAAAATAGGGTTCCTGTTGCAAAACCGATATAAAAAAATAACAGGAGTTTTTTACGGTCAAACCGGTCGGCAAAACCTGCTGTAAGAAGTCCGGAAATCCCGGCGCTAAAGGCATAGGCAGATACCGCCACACCAAATTGGGAAGGGCTGATGCTTAATGTTTTCATCATAATATCTCCCAAAGGCGACATTACCATAAAATCCAGGACAACGGTAAATTGGGTGATGGCTAATAAGAAAACTACAAATTTCTGATAGCCGGTAAAGGGTATTGTTGGTGTCAGATCGTTCATTTTATATTAATTCTTTACACTCATAATGATGAACGTTAACAAGTGCTATTATCTGTGATACCGTTAACGTATCGGTTACTATTCTTAAGACGCAATCAATATCATCCTGGTCAATGCTCCAGGCGGTTATGGCAATATGGGCGTTTAAAATTTTACGGATTTTGTGTTTGCTTTTTTTGGTTTTGATATTGGTCGCAAATATGAATATGTTTTGCAGTTTCATAACAATACTTTTATGGTGTTAGTGCTTTAATAACCAGTTCAAATGTTTCATCGCGGATTTCATTGGTTAGTGTAAAAGGCATGCCGCCCATACTTTTACCCCTGTTGTGAAAGCGGAGCAATGAATATAGCGGTCCGTAGGCAATGCTCCAGAATACATCTTTTGAAACGGGTATCATTTGTTTTTTTGCTACAGCATTGGTAAAAAAATCAGTCATTATGGTTCTGAAATCCTTTACACTTTCCTGAATGATATATTCGCCATAGGAGGAGTTTTGCAGTATTTCCAAACAACCCATTTCTGCCATGTGGTTTATCATGAAATCGGCTCTGTTTTCCCATTGCTTCCGGAGCCCGTCTACAAAGTGCATATCGGGTACGAATCCGTTCATCATGGCAGCGAAGAATTTTTGCCCGATTTCCACACCGATTTTTTTTATCAGATCGTCTTTGTCGGTATAGTAGATATACAGTGTTGCCACCGAAACATTACTTTCTTTAGCCAGACGATTCATACTAAAGCCTTCAATTCCTTTATCGGCAAGCATTTCTATAGCTTTTTGCTTTACCAGGTCTTCTTTATTAGTATCACGTGTTCGCATAGTCTTTCATTTTATCGGAACAAAAGTAATATTAATAAATGAATGTTCGCTTACTTATGGAAAATATTTTTTTAGTTTGGTAAAAATATTCTGAGAACACCTCGCAAATCCCATATCACCCCTCGTACTTCTAATTTCATAATTCACACTTCTTACCTCATATATCCTATATAAAAAAAGCGCTTCATTTTCGAAGCGCTTTTTTATTAAATCCCTAAGGAACGAAACAGTTCAACCAGTTTCGGATCGGATGGGCGCGGAGCATCGGCCGTTACGATATTTCCTTTAGTGTCTACTAAAATAAATCTTGGAATACCTTCAATAGCATAATCTTTTACGAATTGAGAGTTCCAGTCGTTATCGGCAAACAGCTGAATACCGCCTAAACTTTTTTCATTCACTAAATTTTTCCATTTTTCATGGTCTTTTTTAGCATCAATGGAAAGGCTTACAAATTCAATGTTTTTACCGTGATATTGTTTTTCCACTTCCTGTAAAAAAGGGATTTCTTTACGACACGGTCCGCACCAGGTTGCCCATACATCGATATACACATATTTTCCGGCTAACTGGTCTAAGGATGTTTTTCCGCCTTTATGGTTCTCGTAGTTGAATTTCGGCGACGGTTTTCCAACGGTTAGTGTTTTGATCTTATTAAACTTGGTCGTTAATTCATCTTTGAATTTCTGGTTAGTTGATAACGCCATTAATTCTTTATACAGGTTTTCGGCATCCGGATTTCCGGCTCCAACCTCATAACCTAAGTTTTGCAGTAAACTGTTTTTAATGCTCGGGCTCTTGATTTTTTTGATTTCCGGCAGGGCTACTTTTGAAGTATAATCGGCATCTTCACCTAACTGTTCCATTATTTTCCCACGGAATTTAGCCGCTACAATCTGTTTGTAAGGATTTGAAAACAAGAAATCTTCTTCGCTATCCAGATTTGTCTTTTCGTCAAAAAGAGGGAAGCCTGCCGATACTTTAAAATCTTCTTTTTTTGTATAATGCGCGTGGTAAGGAGCATAGTTGGCATTTAAAAGCTGCTCAAAATAATTGATGTTTTTTAGTTCGCTGGTTTTAAAAGCAGCATCACTGAACTTTGTTTTGTTGTATAACTCTAAAACCGTCTTTTTTAATTCGGAATTTTTGGTCAGGAATGTGTTTTCATCCTGGCTGTAAAAAGCTTGCGGATCGCCCAGTGCCTTGTTTACAATTTCATTCTTTTTAGCGATATACTGGTTTTCAACACTGCCGTTTCCGGAAAAAGCCAGGGTAGTGGTGAAGTTCTTATCGTCGGCATTAATCGCCAGCTTGGTACCTTTGGCCAGGTATAAGGCAATACGGTTGTTTTTGGTGCCCAGAGTATAGGTACCGCTGTAGTCAATTGGAAAACTCTCCGAAAAAGATCCGTCGGGTTTTAAGGTGATTTCCTTTTCAAAGGCTTCCCCTCTGATTCTGATTTTGTTTTCATCAGCATTACTGATTTTACCCGATAAGGTAATGGTTTCTTTCGGACCGGCGAAAGAAGCAAAAACAATTACCAGTAGTAAATAAATTACTTTCTTCATGTTAAACAGGTTTTTAGTTGTTTGAATTTTAGTTGCTCAAATATAAGAATTGTGATTAATAATTCAATTATACCAAATACTAATAATATGTCTTGTTTTTTACCCGTAATTTGCGGAATTTTGAGGAATTAATTTATACAATAAAATGGATACAGTACATTATATAAGCTCCGACGTGATTTCATTGGAGTTACTACAAGAAATAATTACAGAGCATAAAACCCTAGCCTTATCGGAAGAAGCCCGTCTTAATATTGAAAAATGCAGAGCTTATTTGGATAATAAAATGCAAACACACAACGAACCTATTTATGGAATTAATACCGGTTTCGGATCTTTGTGTGATGTAAAAATTTCGAATGAAAACTTATCCAGATTACAGGAAAATTTAGTGAAATCGCATGCTTGTGGTACCGGTGATGAAGTACCGCATGAAATTGTGAAAATCATGTTGCTGTTAAAAATTAAGTCTTTGAGTTTCGGACATTCCGGAGTGCAGCTGCAAACGGTAGAAAGACTTATTGACTTTTATAACCACGATATTTTACCGGTTATTTATTCGCAGGGTTCTTTGGGCGCTTCCGGCGATCTGGCACCATTGGCACACTTGTCTTTACCGTTATTGGGAGAAGGTGAAGTATTTGCTGACGGCTTCCGCCAACCGGCGAAAAAGGTATTGGAAAAAATGGGTTGGGAGCCTATTGTTTTACAATCTAAAGAAGGGCTGGCATTATTGAACGGAACACAGTTTATGAGTGCTTACGGAAGCTATGTATTGCTGAAAGCAAGCAAATATTCCTATTTAGCCGATGTTATCGGAGCCATCTCGTTAGAAGGATTTGACGGAAGAATCGAACCGTTTAATGAACTGATCCATTTGGTTCGTCCGCACAAAGGGCAGATCAATACCGCAAAACGTTTCCAGGAATTACTGGAAGACAGCGAAATCATTGCACAGCCTAAAAAACATGTACAGGATCCGTATTCGTTCCGTTGTATTCCACAGGTGCACGGTGCTTCCAAGGATACTATCGACTATGTGAAAAAAGTATTTAAAACGGAAATCAACTCCGTTACCGATAACCCGAATATTTTTATTGAAAGTGATGAGATCATCTCCGGAGGAAATTTCCACGGACAGCCTTTGGCTTTAGCCCTGGATTTCCTGGGAATAGCTTTGGCAGAACTGGGAAGTATTTCTGAAAGACGTACTTATCAGTTAATTTCCGGTTTGAGAGGATTACCGGCATTTTTAGTGAGCGACCCGGGATTAAATTCCGGATTCATGATTCCGCAATATACTGCGGCGAGTATTGTAAGCCAGAACAAGCAATATGCTACTCCGGCCAGTATTGACAGTATTGTTTCTTCAAACGGTCAGGAAGACCACGTGAGTATGGGAGCAAATGCAGCAACGAAAGCTTTAAAAATTATGGAAAATTTAGAGCGTATCCTTGCCATTGAATTGATGAATGCTTCCCAGGCAGTAGCATTCAGAAGACCTTTAAAATCAAGTGATTTTATCGAAATGTTCCTGAAATCCTACAGAGAAGAAGTGCCGCTTGTTCATGAAGACCGTATCTTACATTATGACATTGAAAAATCGGTTGCTTTCTTAAACAGCTTCCAGATGGACGAAGTGGTTTTTGAATAAGCCAATAGCTGATAAATGAAAAAGACTTCCATTGGAAGTCTTTTTTTGTTTAAAAATGGTATAATTACCTAAATTTATTAAATCCATTCTGCCGGAATAATAACCGCATCAGGGCAATTAAAATCTTTGATGACATCGAGGAATTTTTGGGTCACGCCAATTTCTCCATGGTCTGTAAAGTTGAAAATATCTGCATTTTCATAAGTATCAGCATATACCTGCAGATTAATAGGATTTTCAGTGGTTTTCCGCATAATCAATTGAGATTTTTCTTCATTGTATTTGTTGAGCGTGAGATTACATCCTTCACAAATTCCTGTATAATCGCAGGCAATAGGAATGTTCCTGATTGCAGGAGATAAAATGGCTAAATAAACAAAATCGGGTATTGTTTTAATATCAAGGGCTGTATATTTAAATGGTACCTTTTTTACTTTCAGGGGAGCAAATCCTTTAATTCCTCCCAGCATAAGGGCTTCATATAGCTTTTGAGTAACCATCAGCAAACCGGAGGCACTTGCCCAATCTTCTCCGTTGTATTTTTCAGCCTCCAATACCACTTTTGAATATTTGATTTCTTCTTTTAATGCTCTGTTGCATTTTTCGCATTTGGGCTGTTGTACTTTGATGCTCTTTTTGCTCAGGTTTCCAATCCAGCTTCTGCAATTGAGCGTGTATATTTGAGGTTTGTTATGTTTCATTTTTTATTGCTTGTTATGCTGTTGTTACAAAGGTTATTTCACTTTGGTTGTTTTGATAAATTCAAGTCCTGTAATTTTTTCATCAAGCAAGGTTTGGGCTAATCGTGCAGATATAAATTGTTCCCTGTTTAGCAGGTGACTTTTAAACTTAAAAATATCCAGTTCGTTGGGTTTAAGAACAATTATCTTTGATTGAATGTTTACTCTTTTTTTAAAATTGGTAAAAGTAACGCCTTCATTCAATTGGTCAGAAAGTAGCTGTATCTCCTCTGCTGAATGGAACGATTCGGGCATTATCGCTCTTGAAGCAAAATCAAAATATCCTTTGCCTTTATAAAAAACAGATTGTGGAAAATCTACGTATTCATCTGCATAATTTGCAAAATGCAGATATACATAATCTTCAGAAACTATTTTTTTGCTTTTTACGGCAATTTTGTATGGCTGATATTCACCAATGTTGAAATTTTTAAGTATTTCAAATAATCTTTTGCTTACAATCCAACCGCCGCCTTCAATTCCATTTACGACATCAGTTAGTTTGGCTTCGGAATATAATTTGACCGCTCCCAAATCTAATTCTGCCGGTGCAAAAGTGCCTTCTCTCATCATTCTGTTATACCTGTTCATCAACGGAACAAACGCATCATCTGCATCTGTTCTGTAATGTGCGTCAAACAGAGATTCTAAATTTACACTTTTAGAAATATCGTGATATTCTACTTGCCAGGCGTATTTTTTGCCAATTGGCATTTCCACTTTGATATATTTTTCTGAAAATTCGGTATCGAGGAAGAAACTTTCTTCTTCATTGTTCCATTGAATGGCTATTTGATCTAAAATATGTACTGGTTTTTCCATTGTTTATTTACCTTGGTTTCGCAGATTTGTAATCCACGATCGTAGCTACGGAATAATATGAAAAACGATGCAGAAAACGGAATTACAGGAGTTTAATCCGATGTGTTTTTCTGGAAATTTATTTTAAAAAATAGATACTGAGTAAGCCTAAAATTGCCGGAACACTTTGTACATACAGTATCGATTTCTGTACGGTCATGGCGCCATAAAGCCCGGCTACCAGAACACAGCCTAAAAAGAAGGTTGCCACATGCATGCTCCATTGGACATCGCAAATCAATAACGACCAGATCAATCCGGCGGCTAAAAAGCCGTTATACAATCCCTGGTTTCCTGCCATCTGTTTTGTTTTTTCAAACATTTCGGCCGGTACGCTTTTGAATACTTTTTTTGCCCGGGTTGTCCAGGCAAACATTTCCAGCCATAAAATATAAAGGTGGAGTAAGGCTATAAATCCGATAATTATTTTAGAAAGTAGTACCATGGAAATTTGTATTAATAGTGAAACGTTAGGTAATTTTCAAGGGGTTTGACAGTAATTTAATCTTCTTTTTCGGCAACGATCTTTTCAATCCGGTTGTCCGGAATGAGCCACATTATGGCAACCAGCACATAAAATCCGCCGGCAATTAAACCGTTAAAACTGGAGGCGATAATTCCCAGTATGTAAAAAACAGGCGATAACTTTCCTTTTATATCTTTTCCGATAGCTTTGGATAAAACAGAATCCGGTCCGTGCTTTTTCAGGATCAAAGCCTGCAGTATAAAATAGGCAACGGCACACATTAAAAGTATGACACCATACATGGTCATCGGAAAAGGAGCAAAGTGATTTTCACCAATCCATGCCGTTACAAACGGGATCAGGGAAAGCCAGAACAGCAGGTGCAGGTTTGCCCAGAGAATCTCTCCGGATACCTGTTTTACCGTGTGCATCATGTGATGGTGGTTGTTCCAGTAAATCCCCACATAAATAAAACTCAGGATATAACTTAGAAAAACGGGTAAAATGGGTTTTAACGAATTGAAATCAACGCCATGCGGGACTTTGATCTCCAGAACCATAATGGTGATGATGATGGCCAGTACGCCGTCGCTAAAAGCTTCCAGTCTGGTTTTATTCATATATTGAAATTAAGCGTTTTCGGAATGTAACGATTTGTGTATCCGCCGTTTGTGATGCGTTTGTTTTAGAGTACTGTCACCGGAAATAACACTGATGTTACCGTCAATTTCCAGCATGGCCAGTTTGACATCTTTATAGCGTTCCAGACCGTGTTCGCGTATGGCTTCATAGAGCTCATCGGACGAGATTCCCAATTTACTCAGGGTGTCAAACTCCAGCTTTCCGTTATGGATCAATATTTCCGGTTTGTCCTGTAAAAAATCACCGAGTTTTTTGTATTTGAAAATCAGCTTTTTAAAAGCCATGTTGACTAAAAACAAAACCAATGCTGCTGCCAGACCTCCGAAAAGGCTGGTATTACTGCCTACCATAGCATTCTGAACCGAGTTACTGATGAGTAAAATCAGGATAACGTCGGCTGTATTGAGCTGGGATAACTGCTTCTTGCCAAAAATACGCAAGGCAATAACCATAAATAAATATACAGCGGTACTTCTTATGATTATATCCAGGTAGGCATTCATCAGCTGCTTAGTTTATTTCCATTTGAAATTCTTTTCAATGGCCTTGATCATTTCTCCTGCGATATCTTTTTGTGTTGCTCCTTCAATTCCTTCCAGGCCGGGCGAGGAGTTAACTTCCAGCAATAAAGGTCCTTTGGAAGAACGGATAATATCCACACCGGCAACTTTTAAGTTCATGGCTTTGGCTGCTTTAATGGCAATGCGTTTTTCCTCTGCAGTTACTTTTACAACCGAAGCGGTTCCGCCCAAATGGATGTTGGCTCTGAATTCTCCCGGTAAGGCTTCGCGCTGCATGGCAGCCACAACTTTACCGTCTACCACAAACAAGCGTAAATCTTTACCGTTTGCTTCTTTAATAAATTCCTGAACCAGTATGTTAGCATTTAAACTCTTGAAAGCATTGATAACACTTTCTGCCGCTTTTTTGGTTTCTGCCAGTACAACACCTTTTCCCTGGGTGCCTTCCAATAGCTTGACAATCAGCGGGGAACCGCCAACCATCTTAATTAAATCGTTAGTGTCCAACGGAGAATTGGCAAAGCCGGTAGTCGGGATGTCCACACCGTTATTCAGTAATAATTGTAATGAAAATAGTTTGTCCCGGGACTGGCTTATTGCCGCCGAATTGTTAAGACAGAAAACCTTTAAGGCTTCAAACTGACGCGTCAGTGCGCAGCCGTAGTAGGTCATACTGGGACGGATTCTCGGAATTACGGCATCGAAATCGTTTAGCACACGACCACCGCGGTAGTGAATTTCCGGAGCCGTAGCATCCAGTTTCATATAACAGTATTTTAAATTAAGGAAATGCATTTCATGACCACGCATTTCACCCGCTTCAATGATTCTTTTGTTACTGTATAATTCCGGATTACTGGCTAATAAACCAATACGAAGCCCTTTTTTTGAAGGTTCTTCGCTATAATAGTATTCTTTTATTTTTTCATGAGTAGGCTGTCCCAACAAATATTTTTGTTCCGGATCCACCAAAATTCTGCCGGACATCGCTTCACGTCCTAACAGCATGCGGAAACCCATTGAGTCCCTGTTTGTTAGTGTTAGCTCAACTTCCCATTCGCTTCCTCCGATTTCCAGCAGGGTTCTGATTACATAACGCAGCTCACGGTATCCGCTGGAGCTTTTTACAACACGTTTGTCTACCAAAAGCGCCTGGCAGTGAATTACCGCTTTAATATTGTTCTGAATCGGATTGATATCGAACTTCACCCAATTTTCCCCATTTCTCTCAAAAGGGGTAATGTTTGTAGCGTGAAGTGCGGAAGTTTTTGCTCCCGAATCTACACGAGCTTTAATAGTTGGAATCCCAAGTGCTGGGAATGAGCACCATTCTTCGCTACCTACAATAACTTTGTCTAACATCTCTATTTATTAATTAGTAATTCTAATGTACTACTTTTTTTGAAATGCCAAACACTTTTGCCTAAAAAAAGAAAAAACCTACTTAATTAGTAGGTTTTTCAGCTTTCTTAATGCTAACGGTGAGTTCCTGGGTGCTCTCGTCGAGATCCATAAAAATCTCATCGCCTTCATGAATTTTGGAAGTGATGATTTCTTCTGCTAAAGCATCTTCCACATATTTCTGTATCGCTCTTTTTAACGGACGCGCTCCAAATTGTTTGTCGAAGCCTTTTTCGGCAATAAAATCCTTCGCTTTTTCCGATAGCGCTAATTTATATCCTAAATCGGCAACTCTATCGTATAATTTATCCAGTTCAATATCGATAATTTTGTCAATGTCTTCTTTTTCAAGAGTGTTGAACACTACAACATCATCAATTCTGTTCAGGAATTCCGGAGCAAATGCTTTTTTCAGTGCATTCTCGATGATTCCTTTTGAATTTTCGTCTGCCTGAGCCTGTTTCGAAGCAGTTCCGAAACCAACACCTTGTCCGAAGTCTTTTAACTGACGGGCACCAACGTTTGAGGTCATGATGATAATCGTATTACGGAAATCGATTTTACGGCCTAAACTATCGGTTAAATGGCCATCGTCCAATACCTGTAACATCATGTTGAAGACATCCGGATGGGCTTTTTCAATCTCATCAAGCAAAACAACACAGTAGGGTTTTCTTCTTACTTTTTCGGTAAGCTGTCCGCCTTCTTCATAACCAACGTAACCCGGAGGCGCTCCCACTAATCTGGAGATCGCAAATTTCTCCATGTACTCACTCATGTCAATACGAACCAAAGCATCTTCAGAATCAAATAGTTCTTTTGCAATAACTTTGGCCAACTGGGTTTTACCAACACCGGTCTGACCTAAGAAAATAAACGAACCGATTGGTTTGTTCGGATCTTTTAATCCGGCACGGTTTCTTTGAATGGATTTTGCAATTTTTAAAACAGCTTCATCCTGTCCAATTACCTTACCTTTAATAAGTTCCGGTAAATGAGCTAATTTATTACTTTCAGTCTGGGCAATACGATTTACCGGTATTCCGGTCATCATGGATACCACATCGGCTACGTTGTCTTCTGTAACAACGATACGGTTGTTTTTGGCATCTTCTTCCCATTGTTCCTGAGCTACAGCAAGGTCTTTTTCGATGCGTTTTTCGTCATCGCGAAGTTTGGCTGCTTCTTCATATTTCTGTTTTTTAACAACCGAATTTTTAAGTTCACGAACTTCTTCCAGCTGACGTTCTAAGTCCAGAATTTGTTTCGGAACGTCAATATTGGTAATGTGTACGCGGGAACCGGCTTCGTCCAGAGCATCGATCGCTTTGTCCGGAAGGAAACGTTCCGACATATAACGGTTGGTCAGCTTTACGCAGGCTTCAACAGCTTCCGGCGTATAGATAACATTGTGATGGTCTTCGTATTTGTTTTTAATGTTGTTCAAAATGGTAATGGTTTCCTCTACGGTAGTGGGCTCCACAATTACTTTTTGAAAACGTCTTTCCAAAGCACCGTCTTTCTCGATATACTGACGGTATTCGTCAAGCGTTGTAGCACCAATACATTGGATTTCGCCACGTGCCAGAGCAGGTTTGAACATGTTTGAAGCGTCCAGCGAACCGGTGGCGCCACCGGCACCTACGATTGTGTGAATCTCGTCGATAAAAAGGATGATATCATCATTTTTTTCCAGTTCGTTCATCACGGCTTTCATGCGCTCTTCAAACTGTCCTCTGTATTTTGTTCCGGCAACCAGACTGGCCAGATCAAGCGTTACGACACGTTTGTTGAACAGGATTCTGGAAACTTTTTTCTGGATGATACGCAACGCCAGTCCTTCGGCTATAGCCGATTTACCAACGCCCGGTTCTCCGATTAAAAGCGGGTTATTTTTTTTACGGCGACTCAGGATCTGCGAAACGCGTTCAATTTCTTTTTCACGTCCCACAACCGGGTCTAATTTTCCTTCTTCTGCCAATTCGGTCAGATCACGACCAAAGTTATCTAAAACAGGCGTTTTTGATTTTTTATTTGCTTTGCCGGTGCCAGGATTATTAAAACCTGTGTCACGCATACTGTCATCTTGTCCGGAATCGTCATTAAATGACTCCGCTTTAGGCAGGTTATCTAGGTAATCTTCTTCGTTTGATGTCATAGCAATAAATTGTTCTTTAACTATTTCGTAGTCAATTTTTAATTTGTTTAAAAGCTTCGTTGTCGGGTCATTCTCGTTTCGGAGAATACACAACAGTAAATGAGCGGTACTGATTGAAGTACTCTGGAAAACTTTAGCTTCTAAAAAAGTGGTACGTAAAGCACGTTCCGCCTGACGCGTTAAATGCAGGTTTTTTTTCTCATTACTACGATCGGTACTGGGATTTGCAGGGCTTAATACTTCTACTTTTCTGCGTAAATGCTCTAAATCTACGGAGAGATTATTCAGTATATTGATTGCGGTTCCGTTACCGTCTCTTAAAATTCCTAACATTAAGTGTTCAGTGCCGATAAAGTCATGCCCTAATCGTAAAGCTTCTTCTTTACTATAGCTTATTACATCCTTAACTCTTGGTGAAAAATTATCGTCCATTACTTAAAATCTTTATCATGTAAATTTACTAATTCTGGTGAGTAAAAGCAAAAACTATACCTTACATTTCAGAGAATAGCTGTAAGGCTAATTGACAAAAAAAAAACGACATATAAAAGTTAAAAAGTGTGAATTTTTAAGCATTCTACGGGTTTTTACTGTTGATAAATTGCTGAAATTTATGTGCGAAAAAGTAAAACATTACTGTAAAAATACGTATATTGGCACGTTTTGAATTAAATATAATTTTTTAATATAACTACTTATGTCTGAAGGAGAAAAGTTAATTCCTATTAACATTGAGGACGAAATGAAATCAGCTTACATCGATTATTCGATGTCAGTAATTGTATCAAGAGCGCTTCCTGATGTTAGAGATGGCTTGAAACCGGTTCACCGAAGAGTATTATTCGGAATGTATGAATTAGGAGTATTATCGAATAGAGCGCATAAAAAATCTGCAAGAATTGTCGGTGAGGTATTGGGTAAATATCACCCGCATGGCGATAGCTCCGTTTATGATGCGATGGTTCGTATGGCTCAAGAGTGGAGTTTACGTTATCTTTTAGTTGACGGTCAGGGTAACTTCGGTTCGATTGACGGTGACAGCCCGGCGGCAATGCGTTATACGGAAGCCAGAATGAAAAAACTTTCGGAAGAGATTCTTGCCGATATAGATAAAGAAACAGTTGATTTTCAATTAAACTTTGATGATACTTTAGAAGAACCTAAAGTAATGCCGACAAAAATACCGAATCTGTTAATTAACGGTGCTTCGGGTATTGCGGTAGGTATGGCAACCAATATGGCGCCGCACAACCTTACAGAGGTAATTGACGGTACGCTGGCTTACATTGAAAATAATGATATCGAGATTGATGAGTTAATGCATCATATCAAAGCACCGGATTTCCCTACAGGCGGTGTTATTTATGGTTATGAAGGTGTTCGTGAAGCCTTTAAAACGGGTAGAGGACGTGTTGTAATGCGTGCCAAAGCTAATTTTGAAGAAGTGGACGGACGGGAATCGATCATTGTTACCGAAATTCCGTATCAGGTTAATAAAGCAGAAATGATCAAAAAAACTGCTGATCTGGTAAATGAGAAAAAAATTGAAGGTATTTCGACTATCCGTGACGAATCGGATAGAAACGGTATGCGAATCGTATATGTGTTAAAGCGTGAAGCAGTTCCGAATATTGTACTGAATACCTTATATAAGTACACGCAATTGCAGTCTTCTTTCAGTGTTAATAATATTGCATTGGTTAAAGGACGTCCGCAATTGTTGAATTTAAAAGAGCTGATCCACTATTTTGTGGAACACCGACATGAAGTGGTAACGCGTAGAGCAGAGTTCGATTTGCGCAAAGCAGAAGAGCGTGCCCATATCCTGGAAGGTTTAATTATTGCATCGGATAATATTGATGAAGTAATTGCGCTGATCCGTGCCTCTAAAAATGCGGACGAAGCAAAAGAAAAATTAGTAGAGCGCTTTAATTTATCAGACATTCAGTCCCGTGCCATTGTTGAAATGCGTTTGCGTCAGCTAACCGGACTGGAGCAGGATAAACTAAGAGCGGAGTATGATGAAATCATGAAATTGATTGCTTATTTGAGAGAATTATTAGCAAGCAAAGAAATGAGAATGGGTGTTATTAAGGATGAATTAACAGAAATCAGAGATAAATACGGCGATGCCCGTCGTTCTGTAATTGAATATGCCGGAGGTGATGTGAGCATCGAAGATTTAATTGCCGATGAGAATGTGGTTATTACCATTTCTCATGCCGGTTATATTAAACGTACACCGCTTTCCGAATATAAAACGCAAAACAGAGGCGGAGTAGGACAAAAAGGAGTGGCTACCAGAGATCAGGACTTCCTGGAGCATTTGTTTGTAGCTACGAATCACCAGTATATGTTGTTCTTTACCCAAAAAGGAAAATGTTTCTGGATGCGTGTTTATGAAATTCCGGAAGGAAGCAAAACCAGTAAAGGTAGAGCGATTCAGAATCTGGTGAATATTGAGAACGACGATAAAGTAAAAGCTTTTATCTGTACTCAGGATTTAAAAGATGAAGAATACATCAACAGTCATTATGTAATTATGGCGACCAAACAAGGACAGGTGAAGAAAACGCCGTTAGAGCAATATTCCCGTCCGCGTCAAAACGGTATCAACGCAATTACAATTAAAGAAGACGATGAGTTACTGGAAGCAAAATTAACAAATGGTGAAAGCCAGATCTTAATTGCTGTTAAATCCGGTAAATTAGTTCGTTTTGAAGAAGGAAAAACACGTCCGATGGGAAGAAGTGCTTCCGGGGTTAGAGGAATTACTTTGGCAGATGAAAAAGATGAAGTAATCGGAATGGTTTCGGTTAACGATATGGAAAGCGAGATCCTGGTTGTTTCAGAAAACGGATACGGTAAACGTTCTTCTTTGGAAGATTACCGAATCACGAATCGTGGTGGTAAAGGTGTGAAAACGCTGAACATTACCGATAAAACCGGAAAACTGGTATCGATTAACAGCGTTACGGATGCCGATGACCTGATGATCATTAACAAATCCGGATTAACGATCCGTATGGAAGTTTCCGATTTAAGAGTTATGGGACGTGCCACACAAGGAGTACGTTTGATTAATATTAAAGGAAACGACTCTATTGCAGCGGTAACCAAAGTAATGCGTGAGGAAAACGAAGGAATTGATATCGAAGGAGCAGAAGGTTTGGAAGACAACAATGATGCTGCTATTGAAGCCAACGATACCCAGGAATAACTACTAAAAACTATTATATGAAAATTAAATATGTATTATTGGCATCGTCCATGATGCTTTCGGCAGCTTCCTTTGCACAGAAGGATGAACTGAAGACGCTTAAAAAATTATATGCTAAAGAAAAACTGTCTGTTGCTGATATTTCAGAATATAAATCTGCTGTAAACAAAGTAAGCGGTATGTCTGGTCTGGCAGAACCGGATCAGGTATATACGAATTTCTATAAAGCAATGGCTCCTTTATTGGAGCTTGACGGTGTTAACGGAAGTAACCCAGGCGATTTACAGTTAATGGCAAAAAATTTAACTCCGGCTAAGATTAATGAATTGGCAAAAGGATTAAACGGCGTTTTGGAATACGAGAAAAAAACCGGTAAAAAGGTGTATACGGACGATGTGAATGAAACAATTATGTCGGTTAAGCCAATGATTGTTAATTATGGAATTGTTTTAAACCAGGCTTCAAAATTTAAAGAAGCGGCTCAGATCTTTGAAGCGATCTATAATCTGGATCCAAGCGATGCGTCAAATTTATATAACGCTTCTATTTTAGCAATGCAGGCACAGGATTTTGACGGTGCGTTGAAGTATTTATACGAATTAAAAAAGATCAACTATTCCGGAGAAGGAACAAATTATTACGCTGTTAATAAAGCAAGCGGGGCAGAAGAAACATTTGCTACGGATGCCGACAGAAAACAATCGATAAAATTAGGGCTTCACGAAAAACCACGTGATGAAAAAGTTCCTTCTAAAAGAGGCGAAATCTATAAAAACATTGCTTCAATTTTAGTACACCAGGGGAAAGTAGAAGAAGCGAAAGCAGCAATTAACGATGCGAAACAGGCTAATCCGGGTGATACAAGCTTGCTTTTAGCAGAAGCGAATATCTACTTGGATGCTAAAGATTATGTAGGTTACAAAAGAGTAATCACGGAAGTATTGGCAAAAGATCCTAACGATGCAGATTTATTGTTCAACTTAGGAGTGATCAGTACAACATCCGGTGATATTGAAGAAGCTAAAAAATATTACAAAAAGGCTATTGAAGTGAATCCGAATTATTTCAATGCCTATAATAATTTAGGAGCTTTGATGCTACAGGGTGAGGATAAAATGGTAAAAGAAATGAATTCGTTGGGAACTACTCCAAAAGACAATAAAAGATTTGAAGAGTTAAAAACGAAAAGAAATAAAATGTACAGTGATGCTTTGCCATATTTTGAAAAAGCATTGCAAATTGATCCGAAAGAACCGAATATTAAAGCAATTTTGCTAAATGCATACCAGGTTTTGGATATGGATGTAAAATACAAAGCTTTAAAAGCTCAGAAATAATTGAGAGCTTTATATAAAAAAACCGAAACGTGAGTTTCGGTTTTTTTATACTATCTTTTTAATGACACGGAGTTTGTGTGTGTGCCGTCCGGTGTCGATATTATAAATTCCAAGATGATCCAGGCGGTCAATGCGTACTTTGCCATGGGCATGGATAATATAATTATCTTCCATGATCATACCCACGTGAACGATTTTCCCTTCTTCATTATCAAAAAAGGCCAGATCTCCGGGTTCACTTTCTTCTATAAAGCTAAGTGCTTCTCCTTGTCCTGCCTGTTGTGAAGCGTCTCTCAAAATGGAATAGCCGTTTAATTTGTAAACCATCTGGGTAAAACCGGAACAATCAATACCAAAAGGCGTTTTTCCGCCCCATAAATAAGGCGCATTCAAATACATAAATGCCGTTTTGATCAATTCGGTTTTGGGTTTGATACCGCAGACTTTTACGCCTTCAAAAGCAAATTGAGGCGTGTTGATTTCCGGAATGTCCAAAAAAGTTAAGGAACACCCTAAAGGAATCGGAATTAAAAAATTATTCGGAGTGGTAATGTATTCAATCAGATCGGCATTTAAAATCGCTGCCGAACTGGAAATAGCATTGTAATTGTCTTCAGAAATTGACTGAAATTGTTTATTGTCAATCCAACCTTCATAACCGTCAAAAGCCAGTTTAATTTTAGACCAGTTTGGCGTTTGTTCTAAAATTTTAAAATGCTCACCAAACAACACCTGCGAAACTAATTCGCTTCTGTCATTTGATTCGGCACGTAATGGGACGATAGCAAGATTACAAATTGCAAACATTCAGAATTATTTTAAAGTTAAATGATGAATTCTAAATCGGTAACATGTTTTACCACGGATTTAAAATTCATCATTTTAGTTGTATTGATTAAGCTCTTTCGATAACGATAGCAGAAGCACCACCACCACCATTACAGATAGCAGCCGCTCCGGTTTTTGCATTGTTTTGCTCCAGAACATTGATTAAAGTTACGATAATTCGGGCTCCGGAACATCCCAGAGGGTGTCCTAAAGAAACGGCACCACCATTTACGTTAACTTTATCGTTATCTAATCCTAATATTTTAGCGTTTGCCAATCCTACCACAGAGAAAGCTTCGTTGAATTCGAAGAAATCTACATCGGAAATAGCAATACCGGCTTTATCTAAAGCTTTTGGAAGTGCTTTTGCCGGTGTTGTAGTGAACCATTTTGGCTCCTGTGCAGCATCAGCATATCCTTTAATGTAAGCAAGCGGTTTTAAACCTAAAGCATTTGCTTTGTCTTCGCTCATTAACACTACTGCAGCAGCACCATCATTGATAGTAGAAGCATTAGCAGCGGTAACGGTTCCGTCTTTTGTAAATACCGGGTTTAAAGAAGGAATTTTATCTAACTTAACATTAGTGTATTCCTCATCTTTTGAAACGATAATCGGGTCACCTTTTCTTTGCGGAACAGCAACCGGTACAATTTCGTTGTCAAATTTATTTTCGTTCCATGCTTTCGCAGAACGCTCGTAAGACTGGATAGCGAAAGCATCCTGCTCTTCTCTTGTAATTTTATATTCAGTCGCACACAAGTCTGCACAAACACCCATAGCATTATTGTCATAAGCATCTGTTAAACCGTCTTTCTGCATTCCGTCTAACATAGAAGCCGGACCAAATTTGTATCCGTTTCTTAAATGTACATAATGAGGAATTAAACTCATGTTTTCCATACCACCTGCTACCACAATTTCAGCATCACCAGCCATAATTGCCTGAGCACCCTGCATGATTGCTTTCATACCGGAAGCACACACCTTGTTAATAGTGGTACACGCTACCGTATTGGGTAATCCTGCAAATATAGCCGCCTGGCGAGCCGGAGCCTGTCCAACACCTGCCTGTACTACATTACCCATTAAAACTTCGTCTACTAAGTTTGGATCTAAATTTATTTTATTTAATGCGCCTTTAATCGCAGTAGCTCCTAATTGCGGAGCCGTTACAGTAGATAGTGCACCCATAAAGCTTCCTATAGGGGTTCTAACTGCCGAAACGATTACTACTTTTTTACTCATGATTATTCGTTGTTGGTTTGTTATTATACTTGAAGTTGCGAATTTAACCATTTTTATGAAGATATTTTTATTGAGCAGGTATTTTCTTAGGGTAAGGGAATAATAAATTGATATTATTATAATGGGAACTCCGGTAAACAGGCTTTTCAATGCAAATAATAGGGAAGTGGGGATTTTTATGATGAAATAATAAAGTTTTTGTAAATTCTATGTTATTGAGCGTGAAATACTTTAAGAAAAAAGCGAAAAAAAAATGAAAAAAGAATGTGAAATAGTTGCAGGAAATAGATTGTTATCCTACATTTGCAACCGCAAAAAGGGATTAATTCCTCAGTAAGCAGGAGAGGTGCCGGAGTGGTAACGGAGCAGATTGCTAATCTGTCGACGGGCAACCGTCGCCAGGGTTCGAGTCCCTGTCTCTCCGCTTTTTTCGGGGTGTAGCGTAGCCCGGTCATCGCGCCTGGTTTGGGACCAGGAGGTCGCAGGTTCGAATCCTGCCACCCCGACAAGATTTTCAGTTCCCAATTTGCTGAAAATACCGGAAAATGGTCGCGTAGCTCAGCTGGATAGAGCACCTGCCTTCTAAGCAGGCGGTCACAGGTTCGAATCCTGTCGCGATCACGAAAAGGACAAATCATTTCGGTTTGTCCTTTTTTGTTTTACAGAATCGGAAGATTTTTTAAAAATGCAAGAATTTCTATCATAATAGTTGCAAAGAATAGAATGTTATCCTACATTTGCAACCGCAAAAAAGGATTAACTTCCTTAGTAAGCAGGAGAGGTGCCGGAGTGGTAACGGAGCAGATTGCTAATCTGTCGACGGGCAACCGTCGCCAGGGTTCGAGTCCCTGTCTCTCCGCTTTTTTTCGGGGTGTAGCGTAGCCCGGTCATCGCGCCTGGTTTGGGACCAGGAGGTCGCAGGTTCGAATCCTGCCACCCCGACAAGATTTTCAGTTCCCAATTTGCTGAAAATACCGGAAAATGGTCGCGTAGCTCAGCTGGATAGAGCACCTGCCTTCTAAGCAGGCGGTCACAGGTTCGAATCCTGTCGCGATCACAAAAAGGACAAATCATTGCTGGTTTGTCCTTTTTTTTATTCTGATAAATAAGCGCTATCGCAGCATTTGTTTTTGAGGTTTGATGTTGAGTTCCGTCAAAAAGCAAAAAAAATCCGGAAACATCCAACGTAGTATTGCCCTTTTTCTTCCATGACTCCGTTTTTATAATACCCCTGATCAATATTTGCTGCCTTTTTAACGCAGATGCCACTAAATCGCCGATTTCAGTACCTGGAATGACTGTTTTATGATTGAAAATTCTTATATTTATACTCAAAAATAGAACGATTCCTGCTACAATGCAGGAACCGGCTTATGTTTAAAATATAATAAAATATTTATTAATTAGTAATGAAAACATATAAAGAGAATTATCAGTTGATTAGTTTTATTGTTGGCTTTTTAGTATGGCTATCCGCCACTGTATTGTTCAGGGTTGCAGGGCATTATTTTTTTATTGTCGACAATGTATTTGTAATGGCCGTTTTGTATATCATGCTGATACCGGCGTTAGGCTTTATGGCAACTACGGTTTTTAATAAATTTAAGTTAGGTAACCCTGAAAGTGTAAAAGCGGCAGCCATTATGGTTTTACCCGGTATGATACTGGATACACTATGCATACAGTTTTTTGAAAAATTATTCCCCAATATGCCTGAAATCTATAGTAAAACATTTGCTTCCTGGTTAATGTTTGCCTACTCTGTTGTTTTAATTTTCGGGCTTTTAAGAAAAAAGCAAGAGAATAAAAATGGATTGTGACAGTTATCAATTGAATAGTAACGGTCTTTAACTCAATAATGAGGTAGTTTCCGATGGGGTATGTAATAAGATGATCTTTCGGATACAGATGATAATCAGGCATATTTTCAGGATTTTATTTTAGTGATGCCGGTGAAGACTATGATGTAATACTTTTTACAAAAAATGAGTTGCTATCCGACGTCCTGAAACATTACGAACGCTTTATAAAGATTATTTCCAGGGAAAGAAATAAAATGTTTATTAGCGGTAATGCAAACGGTAGAATGAAATAGAAAATAAACTATAAAATAAAAACAGCAGGCTATTCAAAGAGCCTGCTGTTTTAGTTTTAGATAAAAATTAGTGTGTAATTACTTAAGGTGCATCGAAAAATATTGAATAAAAAGATTCTTAGTAGCAATGTTTCTCTTTCTGTTTTTCTTCTTCAATTTAACTTTTGATATTCAAAATAGGATATGTTTTTTTTAAAATAAAATAATCGTTGCATATTATATGTGTACTTATTATATTTGTACTTCTAAAATATATATTATTATGTGGCAAAAAACGTATTCAGTAATTACAAAAGAGGTGACAAAAGAGCAAATCTGGAAACTAACAACCGATATTGACAATTGGAAAAACTGGGATAGCACAGTGGAAGATTCGAAACTTTTAGGCGATTTCAATGTGGGCAGCTTCTTTATGCTAAAGCCTAAAGGCGGACCGAAAGTAAAAATCAAACTCATTGAAATTGAGCCCTACAAAAAATTCACAGATCTAACAAAATTTCCGTTAGCAAAGATGTATGGTGAACATTTTTATGAAGAAACAAAAGACGGACTAAAAATATCTGTAACAATGACTGTAAAAGGGTTGCTAAGTTTTATATGGGTGAAATTGGTTGCAAAAGACATTGTCGATAATTTGGCTGAAGACGTTGCTAACCAAATAAAAAATGCTAAGAAATTATGACACGATTTTGGGTAGCTTCCATATCAAAAGAGCATGCTATGCGTGGTGTAAACGGGAATTTTATTCAGGTGTGTCACGGTAAAAAAGCACCATTGAAACGAATGAGTAAAGGCGATCTGATTCTGGTTTATTCTTCTAAAATCGCATTAAACGGAAACGAGAAATATCAAAAGTTTACGGCAATAGGAGAAGTGATTGACGATGAAATTTATCCGTTTCAAATGTCCGAAAATTTTATTCCGTTCAGAAGAAATATAAGATTCTATGCGTGTGAAGAATGTTCAATTATTCCGTTAATTGCTGAACTTGATTTTATTGAGAATAAAAAGATGTGGGGTTATCCTTTTCGTTACGGTTTTTTTGAAATCAATAAAAAAGATTATAATTTAATCGCCTCGAAAATGATTACAAATGAAAAATAAAGATAATACATTTAGCGTCGAGCGATCCGAAGACAGCACAGGCTTTTTACTATGGCAGGTCACCAACTTGTGGCAGCGGGAAATAAAAAAGGCATTGGAAAAATACGAGCTTACACATGCACAGTTTGTATTACTGGCAAGTACGCATTGGCTTGCATTGCAAAAACAGGATGTTACACAGATTTTACTTTCCAATCATACCAAAATAGATCCTATGACCACTTCTACAGTTTTAAGGACTTTGCAGACCAAAGGATTTATCAGGCGAAAAGAACACCAGACTGATACCAGAGCCAAAACGGTTGAATTAACAGCAGCGGGACTAAAGAATATAAAACAGGCGATAGTTGCAGTTGAAGAATTTGATAAACAATTTTTTGGCTTGCTTGGCGGAGAAGCCAATGATTTTAACAGCGAATTGATAGCACTACTGGGAAATAAAAAAGAGATATAGTTCTTCCTTAAAGAATGTATTATTTATTTGCCGGTCAATATATTAATATCAATATACTTTTTTTACTTGCATATTTTTTGTATCTCAAAGGTCTAAAACCTTGCAAATTATGCTGGGAAAAAATCCTAAAAAGCAATCTGAATTATTCCGTTCGGTGTTATCCGATTTTATTGATAATAAACACCATAAGTAAGTGCTGGGTAATAGAAAGAACTTTTGCTTGGTTTGATAATGGTAGAAGGCTTTAATTTTCTACGAGACTAACCTCCTTCGCATTTTAAATAAAGTGAATTCAATTGAAATACTATTTGTAAGTACTTACAAATAATTATAAGCACATTAAATATTGATTTTTATCATTTTTTAGAAGCTAAAAGCTTTCGTATATTTAAATGTTAGCGGTAAGTATAAAACAAAAAATAATTTAAAATGGATACAGAGAAAATATTAATACTATTCATATCATTTTTTTTCAGTGGATTTATTATTGTTAAGGCTCAAGGCACAACGCAAAGAAACACAATAACAATATCTGGGAAAGTAACCGATTTTAATGGAAATCCTATTGATAGTAGTGTCGTAAGATTAAATAATGCACGTTTTGAATCTATATATGAAACATATACAGACAAAGAAGGGAACTATAAATTAGAGAATGTAAGAAAAGGAAATTATAAGTCAATGTTTGTAATGCGACCAAAAGAATACCCAAGAGCAAATGAAGTTTCTAAAGATAAAATGAGATTAGAGTTTTGGGCTTGGAATGTCGTTGCTAAAGAAGATTTAATTATTAATCCTCATTATGACAAATTAGAAGTTTACGGAACCACAGTCTATGAAACTTTTGGTGGAACCTCAGGTTTTTTTATCTATTTTAGACCAATGAGTTTAAAAAAGGTATTAGCATTCTCTGAGTTCACAGATAAAAGTAAATCTGAAAAGCATGTAGATGTTTCAATCAAACCAGAAAATCTTAGAATAAAAGTATATGCAGGTAATGAACTGTTAAAAACCAATTCCATACAATCAATTAAAGAATACACGGGAGAAAATAATTATCCAATAACAGCATATATTGTTCAGGTTGATAAGCCAAAACAAATAAAAGACAATAGTTCGTTCACTATTTTTAGAGTGGAAGCTGAAAATACAGCGTTTAACGAGAAAGGAGAAAGTCTTTTTTTTTATGAACCCAAAATATTTGAATAATATGAGTCTTTCAAAAATAGGGTCAAACCATCTGCTATAAAATTATTATTGAACAAAATTTAAACAGCCTCTAAAAAGAAATCTGTAGTTACATGTTTTTGAAAAGAAAATGCAAAAACTATCTTGTAATTAGCCTTACCACAGCGATTATAAAAACTTAAATTTTCTTACATTTATAGTATATTTTACTACCCGATGATTACAAAGAAAAAAACAAACTGGTTTCGAATGCTTTTCGAATGGAAAGGATCGGTATTACCGCAACTGTTACCCCGTTTGATATTATTATTTGCTTTTGCAGTACTGGTTGTTTATTTCAGAGAGTTTTTATTGCGGTACCAGCTTCATTTTAATCCGGCTATTTTTACGTTATTCGGGATAGCACTGGCTATTTTCCTCGGATTTCGGAATAGTGTCAGTTATGACCGTTTCTGGGAAGGAAGAAAACTTTGGGGTGCCTTATTGAACGATACCAGATCTTTAGCCAGACAGGCACACACTTTGGTTGAAGGGGATGACTATAACAAAGAACGTACGGAATTTATACAATTACTGACGGCTTTTGTATATGCATTAAAACACCAGTTACGACAGAGCAGTCCAGATGCCGATATGCACCGCCTGCTGCCGGAATCGGTTGCAAAACCGCTTGAAAGTGTAACTTTCAAACCGGTTATGATCATGAAAGAACTGGGATTGTGGATCAAAAAGACAAAAACAGCCGGAAGAGTTGACAGTATCACCCAAACGGCTATGGAAGAAAACCTGAACAAACTTTCGGATATCGTTGGCGGCTGCGAACGGATTGCAAGTACGCCGATACCGTATACGTATAGTGTACTGCTGCACAGAACCGTTTATATTTATTGCTTTTTGCTTCCGTTCGGATTTGTAGAAAGTCTGGGGTGGGGAACGCCTTTTATCATTGTTTTTATAGCCTATACCTTTGTGGCACTGGAAGCCATTGCAGATGAACTGGAAGACCCTTTTGGCATACAGCCGAATGATCTGGCGCTGGATGCGATGGCGCAAATGATAGAAAATACCTTACTGGAATTGGATAACAGAAAAATACAACCGGTTCCGAAAACGTCCGGTTATTATATTACATAGTGATTACATCTCAATTTTAAAAGTATATTATGGAAGCAATTAAACCATTGGTTATTATTACCGGGGCAAGCTCCGGAATTGGCGCCGCTACGGCACGACTATTTTCGTCCAAAGGGCATGCGCTGCTTTTATTGGCAAGAAGACTGGAAAACCTGACCGCTTTAAACTTACCCAATACGTTGTGTAAAAAAGTCGACATAACCGATTTTAAAGCATTACAGGAAGCCGTTGCGGAAGCCGAGGCAAAATTCGGACCGGCGGATGCCATTGTAAACAATGCCGGAATGATGCTGCTCGGCGATATTGCGGTTCAGAATCCGGAAGAATGGAAAGCCATGTTTGATGTAAACATACTGGGACTGCTAAACGGGATGCAGGCCGTATTGCCTCAGATGAAAGAAAGGCAGCACGGCACCATTATTAACATCAGTTCTATTGCCGGCAGAAAAACATTTCCGAATCATGCGGCCTACTGCGGTACCAAATTTGGCGTTCATGCCATTACCGAAAACGTTAGGGAAGAAGTCGCCGGTTTTAATGTCCGCCTGGTAACCATAGCGCCCGGAGCGGTAGAAACGGAACTACTGTCGCATACCACTTCCGAAACGATAAAAGACGGTTACAACGAATGGAAAGCCACTATGGGAAGTGTTCTGGATCCTCAAACAATCGCAGATGCGATCTGGTATGCCTATAACCAGCCGCAGGGAGTGAACATCAGGGAAATCGTATTGGCAGCTACAAAACAGCAAACGTAAAATGAAGTTGTGATTTACAGCTATGCGTATAAAAAAAGAGGGTTCATCCCTCTTTTTTTTATATTATTCCACACACTTCAGATATCTTATAAAGTATTCCTCGGGATTGTAAACGGCTTCCTTAAAATTTTCCGATTTGATCTCTTTCGGTAAAACATAATCGATGGTTTCCGTTGTGAATTTTATCCGCATCAGCGTAACCGGGTATTTTTTTAAATCTTCATAGCCGTCTTTGCTGAATAAAAAATAGCTGTTCAGGATCGAGATGTTATCTTTTTCAGCAGAATTATAACTCAAATTACTGCATACTTCTTCCGAGCTGTTAATAAGCGTTACAATCTTGCCGTTAGCAAGCTGTAAAAAAATTCTGGAAGCCTGATTCAGGCAGCTCGCTTTAATAAAGTCCTTGCTTTTTCGTAATAATTGCAGGCTCAGATAGGGTGTTTCATCGGAATTTACCAATGAAAAGAACACAAAAGTAGATGTGGTCCCGAATACACTTTCATGAATTAAATAATCCGGTGTTTTTTTGATTAAAGTCGAGTCTGTTTTTTCGTTGTAATCATATTCGCAGGTAAAGGTTTGCGAATAGGACACAAAGGATATTACCAATAAAAGGCTTAAAAAAACTTTTTTCATTGTTGCATTTAAATTTTGCTGCAAAATACTATAATTTTTTCATTGTTACTATTGGTGGTAAAGAAACAATAGGTATCACCACCCTCTTTAATTTTCCATTTTTTGCGCAGCTCTTCAACCGAAAGCGGGAAGTTGCGGGTTGTTACATGCAGTTTTTTTCCTTCCAGATACTGTTTGCTTTCTTTTTTCTGATACGGGACAATCTGCTCAATATTAAAACGACGTCCGTCAAAATCAATCAAACGGTCTGCAGTGTACAAATGGGAATGCTGATGCAATTTATCAATCTGGTAAAGATGGCTAACCGCATCAAAAGCTCCGGTTTTAAGTATGGCGCTGTTGGGTTCGTACAAATACTTTTTGGGTAAAGCATACGTAGCCGGCCGGGTATCTTCAAACTCTGTGGTAAAAACAGCTGTAGCTTCTTTGGTGATGGCCACAGCATGCAGCTGTATCGTGCCGGTATAATCTTTTTCAATCTCCCAAAGCAATTCTTTTACTTCGTTATCCAGCGCTATGATATAAATGTTTTTTACATATTGCAATTCCGATAATCCGGCCTTAATGTCCAGTATGGGAGCGGTCTTTATCAGGATATTGGAGCTGTAATTAAAATAAAAATCCAGCGAATCCGGTACGTTGGGCAGGCAGTCTTTTAGCATAAAAACTTTGCCTTTCGCATCATTTCTTCGGGACGGATCGATATAAATCCAATCCCATTTCTGGTCTTTCCGGCGCAGGATTTCGTGACTGTCACCGGGAATACATTCAACTGCACATTGCAACTCCTTAAAATTATGGGCTACAACAGCCGATAATGTGTCATTAATTTCACAATGGGTAACCTGTTTAAAATGCCGGGCAAAATAATAATCGTCTATGCCAAATCCGCCGGTCAGATCAATCAGCGAATCACCGGAAATAAGCGTGGCTTTATAGGCTGCCGTTCGTTCTGAGGAAGTCTGCTCAATTGAAATTTTAGCCGGATAAATAATATTGGACGTGTTAAACCAGGTTGGCAGTTTTTCTTTCGCTTTGATCTTTGCCTGGATCTGGTTCAGTATTTCATTCCATGGAATTTCCGGAAACGGATTTTTGGATAAAGCCAGTTTGTTAAGATTGGCATTGTAATTTTTAGCAATAAAGTCCTGTACTTCTGGACGTATTAAGGAAGCAATCAATCTTAAATATTTTTAGTTAGAATCTTAATAATCTGGTTTTCAGGGAAGAACTCTTTTCCGATTACTTTCAGTACCGTATAGAAAGGAACAGCCAGTATCATACCGAAAACACCAAACAACAATCCGAAAATAAGGATCACCAGGAAGATTTCCAACGGATGGGATTTAATACTGTTGGAGAAAATAATGGGCTGACTGATGTTGTTGTCAATCAATTGCACCACCATAAAACCGATCATTACATAGATGGCTGTTGGCAGCATTTCTGTTCGGAAATCACCGCCTAAATTGCTGATCAGCGTCAAAGCCAGTGCCAGTACGGTTCCGATTAGCGGACCGATATACGGGATAATGTTGAGTACCGCACAAAGGAAAGCGATTACAAAAGCATTTTCGATACCAAAAATGAGCAATACGATCAGGTAAAGGATAAAAACAATAAAAAGCTGTAGCAATAAGCCAATAAAATAACGGGACAGCAAAACGTTTATTTTTTCAACAGAGGACAATATCTTGTCTTCATGCTGGTCCGGAAGTATTCTTTTGGACATTTTGATAAACAGGCTCTGATCTTTTAAAAAGAAAAAAGTAATAAAAAATACCGAAGCAAGGCCAACGCCAAAGCTGCTCACCGTTCCGATAAGGGTATTTAAAAATTCCGGAATAAAATCAAAATTGATTTTTGACGACCAGTTTGATTTTTCCAGTAATTTCCCGGCATCGATATTGTGATCGTTAAAATAGGAATTGATCTGGAAAACCAGGTCGTTAAAGTCTTTTTCCAGAGAAGCCGTATTCAGTAACGAAAGATTTTGTCCCTGGGATAACAGCAGCGGAATAAACATCATCAGCAAACCACCCACAATCAGTACAAAAATAATCATCGTCGTTACCACAGCCAGGGTGTGTTTGAACTTTAAACGTTTTTTTAAAAAGTTTGTTATCGGGTTGCCGATCAGACTGATAACCAGGGCTACCAAAAGATAAATCAATACCGATTGAATTTGATAAATAAAAAACAATAAAAGTGTTATTAAAGCAAGTTTGATAACGGCACTAACGATTCCTTTGGAGATTTCGGTTGACTTCATAGGGTATTTTATTAATAAACTAAGATAAAAAAAAACTCGCTATTAAAGCGAGTTTTCTGTCTTTTTACCGTTCGGTTTATGGCTGGGCAAATGAATTTCTTGGTCCGCCTGTTGCAAAAGCTGCTAACATTCTCGTTTTTTGACCGTTAGAAAACATATACATCGCTGCATCGTCCACATAATCCATATAGTTCATTGTCATTTCAACCGGAGTTCCGGAGCAAGTGCTATAGTGAGGATATCCCGGAACACCATAATTCGGAGCATTGTGCGTTGGTGTATCGGAAACCAGGTCGTTTCCACAGGTCGCATCACCCCAGATATGTCTAAGATTCATCCAGTGACCAACTTCGTGCGTTGCCGTTCTTCCTTTGTTAAACGGAGCCGTAGCTGTTCCTGTAGTTCCCAAATATTTGGAATCGATAACAACACCGTCAGTTGCAGAAGCACCACCCGGGAATTGTGCATATCCTAAGATTCCGCCGCCAATGGTACAAACCCAAAGGTTTAATTTTGTTGTTGGAGTAGTCGGATTTAAACCGCCTGATGCTGTTTTTTTCATCGCATCATTAGTGCCCCATGATGTTTTTGTAGTCGATTTACGGTTTACCACATCCAGAACGAAAGAGATTCCTACATTCGCTTTTACACCGGCAAATAAAGCAGGAACAGATCCGAAATCACTGTTGGTAGCGTTAAAATCTTTGTTTAAAACATCAATCTGCGACTGGATCTGCGCTAAAGAAATGTTTTCTGCCGTAGTTCTGTACAATACATTTACGACTACCGGAATCTGAATTTTTCCGTTAACTAATTTGTTCTGTAAAACTGCCTGCTCTGTAAAAGCTTCAATTTCATTCATTTTAATCGCTAATTGCGGATTTTCTCTCAATTGCTCCTGAAGCACATCGTGTGAAGCACATCCTCTTTCAGAAATCTTTGAACTTAGTGACGAATCGTCTGCAACGGAAGATTCTTCTTTGTTACAAGAAACTAAGAACAGCAACATTGCTGCTGATAAAAGTAATTTTTTCATAAAATGATTGTTAAATAGTTATGTGATTTGGTTAAATATCACACAATAATATAACAAAAAAATAAATTATGAAAAAATTATCATAAAAAAATGATAAAATGTAATAAATTATATAAAAATGTGATTTATCTACAATTTATTAATTAATTCGTAAAGTGCGATTCCTGTTGCCTGCGCCACGTTCATACTGCTGTTTTTGCCAAACATTTCAATATGAGTGGTTTGATCGGCATTTTCAAGAAAAAGAGGGGATACACCGGAAATTTCATTCCCGATAACCAGCGCAATTTTGGTATCGCGGCTAACGGTCAGTTTTTGTAACGGAATGCTTTTATTGGTTATTTCGAGTGCAATGATCTGGTAATTATGGGATTGCAGGTAATCCAGTGCCTCAGCTGCTTTTGGGATAACGTTATACGGAACAAGTGTGTGGGTGTTCCGTGAAGTCTTGTTTATTTTTCGTGGTGTCAAAGCAAGATCTTCGCCAATAAGGATAATTTTTTCAACGCCTAAAGCTTCACTGATCCGGAATATGGAACCGATATTCGGCTGAAAATGAATACAATCACAAACAACGGTAATAGGGAAAGTCTGCTGTGAAAAGTTAGTGTTTTCGTGTGTTAATTGTTCCTGCATTTTAATTTTTAAAAGCGTAATTGATAATGTTAGCGCCCATTTTTAAAGCTTTTTGGCGCACTTCGAAAGGATCGTTGTGTACTTCGGGATCTTCCCAGCCATCACCAAGATCGGTTTCGTAAGTGTACAGGCAAACCAGACGGTTTTCTATAAAAATACCGAAAGCCTGCGGTTTTTTGTTGTCGTGTTCGTGAATTTTGGGCAGGCCGTTAGGGAAAAGAAACGGTTTTTGATAAATGATGTGATTGGAGGGTATTTCGGTCAGCTCATTATTCGGGAACACTTTTTTCAGCTCTTTGCGAATGTACTGATCCATACCATAATTGTCGTCGATATGCAGGAAACCTCCGGAAGTCAGGTAATTTCTAAGGTTGATAACGTCATTATCACTAAAAACAACATTTCCGTGTCCGGTCATGTGTACAAAAGCATAGGAAAACAAATCCGGACTGCCGGCTTCAACAACAGCCGTTTTAGTGTTGATCCGGGTATTGATATTCTGGTTGCAAAATTTAGCCAGGTTGGGTAAGGAGGTCGGGTTGCCATACCAATCACCGCCGCCGCTGTATTTTAATACCGCAATTTCCTGTGAAAAAGTGATCGCAGTAGTCAGTATGCTAAAGAATAAGAATAGTTTTCTCATGAATTTGTTCCAGTATTATTCGTTTGAAAAGACCACACTATGACAGGCAACAACAGCGGCAGTTTCGGTGCGGAGTCTTGTATTTCCCAGCGAAACAGGGGTGTAGTTGTTTGCTAATGCGGTTTCGATCTCTTTTTCGGAAAAATCGCCTTCCGGACCGATTAGAATGGTATATTTTTCGCCGGCTTTGACGGTGTTTTTCAACAGTACTTTACTTGATTCCTCACAATGGGCAATACACAGGTTGCCCTCGTGTTTTTGCGCTAAAAACTGTTTGAATGTTACCGTTTCATTCAGTTTTGGCAAATGGAATTGCAGCGATTGTTTCATGGCCGACTGAATAATTTTGTCAAAACGCTCGGTCTTGATCGTTTTTCTTTCGGAATGGTCGCAAATTATCGGGGTGATTTCGTTCACGCCAATTTCGGTTGCCTTTTCCAGAAACCATTCGTAACGGTCGTTCATTTTGGTTGGCGCCACGACTATGTGAATGTAAAAATCATTCGGTTTGTGAAAAACAGATTCGGTGATTTTTACCGTACATTTTTTGTCGGAAGCCAGGATAATTTCTGTCGTAAAAAGAAATCCTAAACCATTTGTTACCTTTAAGATATCGCCTTCTGTTTTACGTAATACTTTAACAATATGTTTGCTCTCTTCCTTGTCAAAGGAAAAGCTTGTAAGTGTCTCGTTAATGTCCGGGGTATAGAATAACTGCATACTAAAATTCGATTCGGGCTTTGGATACTACGGTCGCATCGTTAAACTGCTGTTCTAAATATTTCTGGTAACCCACTATCCCGATCATCGCAGCATTATCGGTCGTGTATTCAAACTTCGGAATAAATGTTTTCCAGCCGTATTTCTTTTCGCCTTCTTTCAGGGTAGTACGAATACCGGAATTTGCCGAAACACCGCCGCCAATGGCAATTTGCCGGATTCCGGTTTCACGCGATGCCAGTTTGATCTTATCCATTAAAATCTGAATAATCGTGTACTGGATTGAAGCGCAGATATCGTTTAGATTTTCAGCAATAAAATTCGGGTTTTCGGCCGTTTTTTTCTGAATGAAATATAAAATCTGGGTTTTTAAACCGCTGAAACTAAAATTTAAACCATCCACTTTGGGCTTGGTAAACGGAAATGCTTTCGGATTCCCCAATTGGGCATATTTGTCAATTAAAGGTCCGCCCGGATAGGGAAGCCCCAGTATTTTCGCACTCTTGTCAAAAGCTTCTCCTACAGCGTCATCCGTGGTTTCACCGATGATGGTCATGTCAAAAAAACTGTCCACTCTCACGATCTGGGTGTGTCCGCCGGAAATCGTCATCGCCAGGAAAGGAAATTCCGGTTTGTCAAAATCTTCCTCATCAATAAAATGTGCCAGAATATGGGCATGCATGTGGTTAACGGCGATTAACGGAATGTTTAAGGCCATAGCCATCGATTTTGCAAAGGAACTGCCCACTAAAAGCGAGCCCATTAAGCCTGGACCCTGGGTAAAAGCAATTGCTGCAAGCTGTGATTTTTCAACATTGGCTTTCTTTAGCGCCACGTCAATTACCGGTACGATATTTTGTTGGTGGGCACGTGATGCCAGCTCCGGAACCACACCGCCGTATTCCTCGTGAATTGCCTGCCGGGCAACCACATTGGAAAGGACTTTGTTGTCTTTTAATATCGCTGCTGCGGTATCATCGCAGGAGCTTTCGATAGCAAGTATATATACGGGTGATTTTGTCATAAAAAAGGCACGAAATTTGAATGTATTTTCCAACGACTGTATTATCTTTGAATTGTAAATCCCCGCACCGTAAGAAATGATAGTTTTATTCTTACTAATTGCTTAAATTTACGAGTCAATTCGACAAATTTAAAACAATTAAGAGTATCAAAAAATTAAAAAAAATAGTATTTCGCTTAATTATAGGATTAATCCTGTTTTTACTGCTATTAGGCATTGCTTTATCGTTGCCTGTTGTGCAAACGGAAATTGCGAAATATGCTACCGGCGAACTGAATAAAGAATTCGGTACCGATATGCATATTGACAAAATTGCCATTACCGTTTTTGGCGGTGTCAAAATCAAAGGGATTTTCGCGGGCGACAAACACAAAGATACTGTTTTTTATATCAACCGGCTGCAAACCAATATTCTGGATATTAAAAAGCTGACCAAAGGAAAACTGATCTTTGGCAAAACCAATATTGACGGACTGGATTTAAAGATAACCAAATACAAAGGCGAGGATAAAACCAATCTGGATGAATTTATCGCGGCTTTTGACGACGGCAAGGAAGGAACCGGAAAATTCCTGATGAAAGTGGAGCACATGAATGTAACTTCAAGCCGTTTCAGAATGATCGATGAAAATTTACAGACACCAAAGATTTTAGACTTTACAAAGCTTAAAGGACAGGTGGATTTCTTTAAAATCAAAGGACCGGTGGTTACCGCCGATATTAAAGAATTGTCCTTGCTGGATCACCGCGGTCTGCTTGTTGAAAACTTAACATCCAATTTTACCTATTCGAAGAAGAATATCCGACTGGAGAAACTGAACCTGAAAACCAAAGAATCCACTTTAATCGGGGATGTAATCTTAAAATACAAACCGAAAGACTTTTCGGATTTTAATAACAAAGTGATTTTTGATGTCAACATGGAAAAAGCTTCCGTGTCTTCAAACGAGCTTAACTTTTTCTATAACGAATTCGGGAAGAACCAGCGCTTTTATGTGGCTACACACCTGGTGGGAACCCTGAATAACTTTACGACCCACGATTTGAGATTGCTGGATAAGAACGACTCCGAAATTATCGGAACGGTTAATTTTAGAAACCTGTTCAATAAAAAAGGAGAGTTTTATATGAAAGGTAATTTCGACAGGGTTACGTCCAATTATGACAACCTGAAAACGATTTTACCGCGGGTTTTAGGGAAAAATCTTCCGGAAACCCTTAAAAAACTGGGTAAAGTAGACATTGTTGGCGATATTACACTGACCAAGACAAAAATTGATGCTGATATTTACATGATGTCCGGATTGGGAGAACTGAATTCGAACATGAGCATGAGTAATATCAACAATATTAATAATGCTTCCTACAAGGGATTGGTTACGCTTAATAATTTCGATATCGGTGCCCTTGTCAATGAAAAAGATCTGGGCAGGGTAACGCTGGATCTGGATGTAGACGGAAAAGGATTCAATAAAAAATACCTGAACACAAGTGTTAAAGGAAAAGTACAGCGCCTGACCTATAACAGGTATACCTACCAGAACATTACGATTGATGGAAAAATGAAGATGCCTTATTTTAAAGGCTATCTGAACAGTAATGATCCGAACTTAAAAATGGATTTCAACGGATTGGTTGATATGAGTTCCCGTATGAAAAATTATGATTTTCAGGCTCAGATTGATTATGCCGATCTTCACATGCTGAATTTCATGAAAAAAGACACCTTGTCTATTTTTAAAGGCGGTTTGAAATTTATAGCCAAAGGAAATTCGCTGGATGATCTGGCCGGTAAATTAACCGTTTCGAATGTGTCCTACCAAAACAGCAGGGACAATTACTTTTTTGATGATTTTCAGATTGAATCCACGTTCGATCCTGAAAATGTCAGAACGATCACGATAAACTCCCCGGATATTATCCAGGGTAAGGTGACCGGTAAATACGAAATAAAGCAGGTTCGGAAGATAGTTGAAAATGCATTGGGAAGTTTGTATGCGAACTATTCCCCGAACAAATTGAAACCCGGGCAGTTCCTGGATTTTGATTTTACCATTTACAGCAAGATTATCGAGATATTCCTGCCGCAGGTCACGGTAGGAGAGAACACCATACTGAAAGGAAGGATTGATGCCGATAAAGGGGATTTTAAACTTGATTTCTCCTCTCCGAATGTAGTGGCCTATAACAACACTTTTGAAAACATACGGGTTGATGTGGACAATAAAAATCCGTTATATAATGCTTATATCGAACTGGATAGTATCAAGACAAAAGGCTATAAGATATCCGATTTCAGTTTGATTAACGTTACGATGAACGATACCCTTTTTGTTCGTTCCGAGTTTAAGGGAGGTCCTAAAAACCAGGATTTCTTTAATCTGAACCTGTATCACACAATAAACGAAAAGAACCAGTCAGTAGTCGGATTTAAAAAATCAGAAATTAACTTCAGGGACTATTTGTGGTACCTGAATGAAAACAATACAAAAGACAACAAGGTTGTATTCAATAAAAAGCTGACCGATTTTTCAATTGAAAAGATCATGATGTCGCACAACGACCAGAAAGTGGAACTGGAAGGTGTTTTAAAAGACTCAACGTATAAGCAGTTACGCCTTTCCTTCGATGATGTCGATTTAGGAAAAGTAACGCCGGCGCTGGATAATATGTCCTTTGGCGGTAAACTAAACGGAGAGGTAAACCTGGAACAGAACAAATCGGTATACCTGCCAACGGCAGCTTTAACGGTGGATTCGCTTGTGGTGAACAAAGTGATGATGGGCGATCTGAACCTGGAAGTTACCGGTGAAGATTCCTTTAGAAAATTCAACGTAAATTCTTCGATTATTAACGACCACGTGGAGAATTTCTTCCTGAACGGTAATATTGAGATCATTAACAAGGAAAGTATTCTTGCACTGAATGCCGGATTCACGCGGTTCAACATCAGTCCGATCGGGCCTTTACTGGGCAGTATCTTTTCCGATATGAGAGGTTTTGCCTCCGGTAGGGCATCGATAGCCGGAAGCGTCAGGAACCCGGAAGTGGACGGCAGTATCTATCTGAATGAAGCCGGTATGAAAGTACCGTATCTGGGCGTGGATTATAATTTTGAAGAAAATGCGCTGATCAATGTCACGGAAGACCAGTTTATATTCCGAAGCATTGAGCTGACCGATACCAAAGAAAAAACAAAAGGAATCCTGAACGGAACTATCCGCCATAAGAAATTCGACGACTGGCAGCTGGATTTAAAGCTAAGATCGGATAACTTGCTGGCACTGGATACAAAGGACAATGAAGATGCGATTTATTACGGTACGGCCTTTATAAAAGGAGATGCGACCATCACCGGTCCGGTGAGCAGCCTGTATATTCAGATGGATGCCGAATCGAATAAAGGAACCAGTATCAAGATTCCGCTAAATGATGCACAGGGAATTGGAAATAATGCTTTTATACACTTTTTAAGCAAGAAAGAAAAAGAAGCGAAAGAAAAGGGAATTCAGGAAGTGGTGCTGAATAAATTCAAGGGAATTGAATTGAAATTTGAATTCCGTATTACCCGTGATGCCGATATTGAAATTATTCTGGACCGCAATACCGGGCACGGAATGAAAGGAAGAGGGGAAGGATTCATCACAATGGAAATCAATACGATGGGTAAATTCAACATGTGGGGAGATTTCCAGACCTATAAAGGAGAATACAACTTTAAATACTTGGGCTTAATCGATAAGAAATTTGAAGTAAAAGAATACGGTACCATCCGTTGGGACGGAAACCCGATGAATGCTGCTTTAAACCTTCAGGCGGTTTATAAAACCGATGCGAATCCGGCGGTAATATTAGATAATGCTTCTTTTAGCAGAAAAGTGCCGACAGAGGTGTATATCATGCTGAATGGTAATTTAAGCAATCCGGAACCGGATTTTAAAATTGAATTCCCAACGGTGAGTTCGGTATTAAAATCGGAGATCGATTATAAACTAAGCGATAAAGACGTGCGTCAAACACAGGCTTTGGCCCTGTTGGGAACTGGCGGATTCATGTCGGCAGAAAGTGCTTCCAACTCCGTTTACGGAAGTTTATTTGAACGGGCCAGCTCTATCTTTGATGATATTTTTGCCGGCAGTGACGATAAATTTAAGGTTGGTTTTAACTACGTTCAGGGCGACAGGACACCATTTGCCCAGACACAGGGTAAAGTAGGGGTAACGGTATCTTCCCAGATTGATGAGCGCATTACGATTAACGGTAAATTTGGAGTACCGGTGGGCGGAAACCAGGAATCCGTTATTGTGGGTGACGTGGAAGTACAATTGCGTTTAAACAAGGACGGATCGCTCAAAGCCCGTGCCTTTAACCGTGAAAACGATATTAACTATATTGGTGAAGGTATCGGATATACACAGGGAATAGGACTTTCGTATGAGGTGGATTTCGATACCATGCGGGAATTGTGGCGTAAAATTTTCACCAAGGTAAAAGAGAACAACAATACCAATCCGACGGACCGTTTACCGGATTCGGATCTGGCTCCCGACTTTATCAAGTTTATAGAGAATCGAAAAAACAAAAACGCCGAAGAACCTAAAAAGGATCAGAAAAGAGTTCCGGAAGTAGATTAAAAAGAGCTTACAACTAAACAACAACACTTCTTATTTTAACGACATGATTACCTTGTTAAGAATGTTAGGGTTATGCTAAATATGCCTGTATTCTGTAAGGTATCTCGTGTTTATTTATTAAATTTACAAATAAAGAGTTTATGGTATTAGAAACGATTAAGAAGATCGGAGTGCTTACTTCGGGTGGTGATGCGCCGGGAATGAACGCTGCTATTCGTTCTGTGGTCAGGACCTGCGCGTATCATAATATTGAATGTGCGGGAATATACCGCGGATTCCAGGGAATGATCGAAGGAGATTTTAAAGAAATGGGACCCCGAACGGTAAACAATATTGTCAATAAAGGCGGAACGATATTAAAGTCGGCACGGTCAAAAGATTTTATGACAGCCGAAGGCCGTAAGAAAGCCTACGAACACCTTAAAAATGCCGGTATCGATGCCCTGGTTATCATTGGCGGTGACGGTAGTTTTACCGGTGGTCTGGTTTTTAACAAGGAATTCAACTTTCCGATCATGGGGATTCCCGGAACGATTGACAATGATATTTTCGGAACCAGTCATACCCTTGGATTTGATACCTCGTTAAACACCGTTGTCGAAGCTATCGATAAAATCAGGGATACGGCCAGTTCCCACAACCGTTTGTTTTTTGTGGAAGTAATGGGCAGGGATGCCGGACATATCGCGCTGAATGCGGGAATTGGTGCCGGTGCCGAAGAAATACTCATTCCGGAAGAAAACTTAGGTTTGGAAAGACTGCTGCAATCGCTTCGAAAAAGTAAAGAATCCGGAAAATCATCCAGTATTGTTGTCGTAGCAGAAGGGGATAAAATTGGTAAAAACGTTTTTGAACTGGGCAACTATGTCGAAGAAAACCTGCCGGAATATGACGTGCGTGTTTCCGTTTTAGGACATATGCAGCGCGGTGGCTCTCCCTCTTGTTTTGACAGGGTTTTAGCCAGCCGTTTAGGCGTTAAAGCCGTAGAGTCCTTACTGGAAGGAAAATCGAATTATATGGTCGGATTACTGAATGATAAAGTAGCTTTGACCCCATTAGAACAAGCAGTAAAGGGACATTCGGAAATAGACAGGGAACTGTTGCGCGTTTCTGAGATTGTTTCAATTTAGTAATTATTAAGAAAAGAAAATGATGAAAGTAAAATTAGGAATTAACGGATTCGGAAGAATCGGAAGAATTGTTTTTAGAGAAACTATAAAAAGAGATAATGTAGAAGTAGTAGCGATCAACGATTTATTAGCGGTTGATCACCTGGCTTATTTATTAAAATATGATTCGGTTCACGGTCGTTTTGACGGGAAAGTGGAAGTAAAGGACGGTCAGTTGTATGTAAACGACAAATACATCCGTGTGACTGCCGAAAAAGACCCTTCCCTTTTAAAATGGGATGAAGTGGCGGTAGATGTTGTGGCCGATTGTACCGGAATTTTCACCACTCTGGAAAAAGCGGATGCCCATATTAAAGGCGGTGCTAAAAAAGTAGTAATCTCGGCTCCGTCTGCCGATGCGCCAATGTTTATCATGGGTGTAAATCACGATAAAATGACAGCTGCCGACACGATTGTTTCCAATGCATCCTGTACCACAAACTGTCTGGCGCCTTTAGCGAAAGTGCTGCATGACAATTTTGAAATCGTGGAAGGTTTAATGACCACGATACATGCTACAACAGCGACACAGTTAACGGTTGACGGACCTTCCAAAAAAGATTTCAGAGGCGGAAGATCGGCTTTGGTTAACATTATTCCGGCTTCTACCGGAGCCGCAAAAGCGGTTACCAAAGTAATTCCGGAACTAAAAGGAAAACTAACCGGAATGGCAATGCGTGTACCGGTGGCCGATGTTTCTGTAGTGGATTTAACGGTAAAGCTGAAAAAAGAAACATCCTATGATGAAATCATGGCAGTACTGAAAAAGGCCTCCGAAAATGAAATGAAAGGAATCATCGGATTTACCGAAGACGATGTGGTTTCCCAGGACTTTGTTTCCGATACCAGAGCCAGCATCATTGATGCCAAAGCCGGAATTGAACTGAATTCCACCTTCTATAAAATCGTATCCTGGTATGATAACGAATACGGGTATTCCTGTAAATTAATTGACCTGGCGGTTCACGCAGGAAAATTGGTGTAACAGTATCCATAAAAAAAGCCTTCTCATTGAGAAGGCTTTTTTTATGGATAAACATTTAGTTCTTTAAGTGTAAATCAAAATAGCGTGCTATTTTTTCATTTAAATGAATTCGGTCTCTTCCGGAAACATTGTGTTCGTGTGTAGGATAAAGGAAGTAATCTACCTGTTTTCCTGCTTTAATACACGCTTCAATGAATTCCATACTTTGCTGTTGTACTACAACCGGATCCTGAGCACCGTGAATCACTAATAAATCACCTTTTAACTGGTTCGCTTTATTGATAACGCTTGTTTTTTCGTATCCTTCAGGATTTTCCTGTGGTGTGTCCATATAACGCTCTCCGTACATTACTTCATAATATTTCCAGTCGGTTACCGGTCCGCCGGCTACACCCACTTTAAACGTATCGTTTTGGTTTAACATCAGGGAAATGGTCATAAAACCACCAAAGCTCCATCCGGATACCCCGATTTTATCGGCATTAACAAACGATTTTGATTTTAGGAATTCAACCCCTTTCATTTGGTCTGCCATTTCGTTTTGACCTAATTTACGGTGGTTTACATCACAGAAGTTTTTTCCGCGGGAATCACTTCCTCTGTTGTCCAAAGTAAACACTACATATCCCTGTTGTGCCATATAATAGTCAAACAGGTTCGCGCCGCCTAACCAACGGTTATTAACCAATTGAGCATGCGAACCGCCATATACATAAACCATTACCGGGTATTTTTTGGTAGCATCAAAATTTGCCGGGTAAATTAAACGTCCGTTAAGCGGAGTTTTTCCATCGGCAGAAGTAATTGTTACCAACTCCATTTTAGGCATGTTGATTTTTCCGGTATACGGATTTTCAGCACTCAATAAAGAAGTTGCCTTTTTTGATTTAACGTTGATGATCGCCACTTCATTTGGTGTAGTGGTATTGCTGTACTGATCGTATACAAAAGTTCCGTCAGAACTTAAGCTGGCAGTGTGCGTACCGGAAACGGTTGTTAACTGTGTTGTCGCTCCGGATTTCAGGTCTACTTCATACAATTGTCTGTCCAATCCGTTGTTAGCGGTTCCGATATAGCTGATTTTTGTTCCTTTAGCATCAAAATCCAAAAGATCTTTTACCACGATATCTTTATAACCTAATTTTTTGATCAGTTTTCCATCGGTATTGTACAAATACAGGTGGTTGTATCCTTCATTCTCCGTTTGGTACAAAAACTGGCTGTTATTATTCGGAAGGAATGTTAAATCGTGTTGCGGCTCCACATAGGTTGCCGACTTTTCTTCAAACAATGTTTTTACAAAAGCTCCGGAAACAGCGTCATATTTGTTTAGTTTCAAATGATTCTGCTCGCGGTTTAAAAGACCTACGTAAACAAATTTACCGGTTGGATCCCAGGTAACACAGGTTAAGAACTGTTCTTTCGGTTCACCGGTTTTCAGCGTAACTTTATTATTTGAAGCGACATCGAAAATCACCAAAGTAACTTCTTCGCTTTTCATACCCGCCATAGGGTATCTGATATCTTTTACTGCTGCAACTCTGGCACCAAAATCAACTAAAGGATAGTTGGTTACCATTGTTTCGTCTTTTCGGTAATATAAAAGCTTGTCGCCGGTTTTATTCCACCACATTCCCTGGTGAATTCCAAATTCCTGACGGTGTGTATAATCACTTCCGTTAACAATTCCGGCATTTTCATCGTTCGTTACAGCAATGGTTTTTCCGCTGGCATCTGTAATTTTAATATTGTTTTTTTCTAACCATGCCACACGGTTTTTGGTTTCGGTTGGCAATTGATTCGCTGCATCAAGCGGAATGGATAGAATATTTTTGATTGTTTTTTGTGCAGCATCAAATTCTACTATATAATTCGCTTTTTTACCGCCCACTTCAAAAGCAAGTGTGTTCTGATCTTTCCAGCTGTAAGCAAAAGGGAACATTCTTAAAGCAAAATCATCCTGAGGGAATTTTGCTTTTAAAGCATTCTGAATATCATCTTTGGTTAAAAGCGTGGTTTCTTTCCATTGGTTCGCATCACTACGGGTTACTAAATTCTGGTAAGAATTGTCCAAGTAAGTAATGGCTTTTACATCTTTTCTCCATTGTGTAGCAAGCATCGACTTGGGAGCGTAGGTACGAAGACCTGTTGTCGCTTCTTCAATAGTCAGATTTCTTTGTGCAAAGGTCATCGACCCGGCAAGAAGAAACAAAAAAGTGATTTTTTTCATTTAATAATAGAATTTTAAAACGGCTAATTTATTTAAACTTATACCAAGATAGTGTTAATGAACCTACAAAATACCGGTATAAGCAGATTAGTTGCAATAGTTTGGAATTTGTTACAAACAAAAATCCGTTTAAGAATTCTTAAACGGATTTAAACTAAAAAAACTAAAAACTTAATTTAAAATCGAAAGTTCTATCATACAATCTTTCATCATCTGATAGGTTCTCTCAATATCGTTATCCAAACCGATTGAGAAACGGATCAAACCGTCGGTTAATCCCATTTCGGCCTGTTCATCCAAAGGAATTTCAGAAGAAGTGGAAGTACCCGGTGCGCTGAACAATGTTTTGTAGAAACCTAAACTTACCGCAAGGTATCCTAAGTTTCTGTTTTGCATTAATTCCATTAATTCGTTGGCTTTGTCCAGGCTGCCCACGTCAATAGTCATCATACCGCCAAAACCGTATTCCGGATTGATCATACCTTTGTATAATTCGTGGCTTGGATGGCTTTTTAATCCCGGATAAACCGTTTTAATGCCGTCCTGTTCAAATTTCTCAGCCAGGTATTGTGCATTGTGACTGTGTTGTTTCATACGGATGTGTAAGGTTCTCAGGTTTTTAAGAACGCTGGCCGAACGCAAACTGTCCATCGTTGGACCCAAAAGCATACTGGCTCCGTCGTTTACACTTTTTAAAGAGTTGATAAAGTCTGCAGAGGCACAAACCACACCGCCAACAGTATCACTGCTTCCGTTAATGTATTTGGTTAAACTGTGAATCACGATATCCGCACCCATTTTTGCAGGAGCAACGGATAATGGTGAAAACGTATTGTCTACCACTAACGTCAGGTTGTGTTTTTTGGCCAGTTTTGCCAGGCTGGCAATATCAGCTACTTCCAGTAAAGGATTGCTTACCGTTTCGCAGTACAATACTTTTGTATTCGGCTGGATAGCTGCTTCCACTACGTCTAACTTGGTAATGTCCACAAAAGCCGTTTCAATAGCAACACGCGGTAAAAAGTTTTTCATGAAAGCATACGTACCACCATAGATGGTTCTGCTGGAAACAATATGGTCACCCGCTTTACACAGCTGTAGCAAAGTAGGAGTAATGGCACCCATTCCGGAAGCGGCCACGTTTGCAGTTTCGGTTCCTTCCATTGCTGCCAGCGCTTCTCCTAAGTATAAATTACTTGGAGAAGAGTGGCGTGAATACAAATAGCATCCTTCTGCATTTCCTTCAAAGGTGTCAAACATTGTCTTCGCAGAAAGGAATGTATAGGTAGAGGAGTCAGAAATGGAAGGGTTTACGCCTCCAAACTCTCCAAAATACTGTAAATCCTGTATTTTATCAGCGGGATTGAAATTTTTCATACTTTATAGTTTGTTGTTTGGGTATCTGTAATAAAAAGGTCAAATTAAATATATTAGCGAAAAAAAGTCAATAATGTGTTTGAAACTTGGAAAATAAAACTATTAAATTGTATATTGGTAGTTTATATTTCTGTTTAAATGTTAATTATAGCATTTTTGCCAAAATATTTTAATTTCAAAAAATAATACTATGAATTTTGATGATATTGATAAAAAACTGTTGAAATTATTACAAACCGACTGTAAACAGACCAATAAAGAGCTTTCTTTAAAACTGAACCTGTCGGTAACCGCCGTTTATGAGCGCATTAAAAAGATAGAGAAAGAAGGGATCATCTCGAATTATGTAGCGTTACTGAACCGGAATAAGATCCAGAAAGGGTTTGTGGTATTCTGCCACCTGAAGCTCACACAGCACACCAAAGAGTTTATCAACCAGTTTGAAAAAGAAGTGGTACAGTTACATGAAGTACTGGAATGTTTCCACGTGAGCGGTGATTACGATTATATCCTGAAAATCTGTGTCAAGGACATGGAAGAGTACCGGGAATTTATGGTTACAAAATTGACTACTTTACAGCATATCGGGAGTACGCATAGTACATTTATGATAGGTCAGGTTAAGAATACGACTATTTTTTCGGTATAAAATGAAATTATTTATTTTTTTTTAGTTGTTTAGTTGTGAATAATGTACTACTTTGGCGTTAAATTAATCAAACAAAAAACAACTTATGAAAACAAATTTATTAAACATCGAAGGTGTACAGGTTTTGTCTAAAGAAAATCAGCGCATGATTAAAGGACAAATCAGTGGTAAGCCAAATTATTCATTATGCGGCTGTTCCTGTACAGGTGCTGTAACCGGACCGGACTATTGCTACGGTTATTTTGCCTGCCCGGATGTTTATACCTGTCCTCAGCCAGCCGACTAAATTGTACTAAATTTTAAATATAAAACCTTTTAACCAAACAACTTATGAAAACAAACCTTTTAAACATCGCAGGTGTACAAGTATTAACAAAAGAGAATCAAAGAATGATCAAAGGGCAGATAAGCGGTGAGCCGGATTTATCAAAATGCGGATGTTCATGCAGTGGTGCTGTAACCGGACCAAGCTATTGCGATCGTTATATTGGATGTCCTCAGGTATATACTTGCGGAGAGGTATAAGATATAAGTAATCATTTTAACGTAAATAAATCCTACTACTATGAAAACAAACCTACTAAACATTGCCGGAGTACAGGTATTGTCAAAAGAAAATCAAAGAACAATTACCGGTGCAGTCGGAGTTATTAACCCGGACTTGTCATTATGCGGTTGTTCGTGCAGCGGTTCGGTAACCGGACCGGCTTATTGCAGAAGATATATTGCCTGCCCGCAGGTATATACCTGTCTGGACGTAATGTAATATCGTTTTAAAAAGATATTTGAAAACCCCGGATTTCCGGGGTTTTTTTAGGCCCTGTTTTTACGAATACCGCAATTAATCCGGACAGTATATAAAGGAACGTTAAAAGCGCTTTTATTTTGCCGATAAACCAATTTCGTGTAAACAAAATTCCTTAATTTTGTAATGAAATTTTTAAAAACACAACATAAAATAAATACTATGAGTTCATTTGACGTAGTTGTTATTGGTTCAGGTCCTGGGGGCTATGTTGCAGCAATTCGTTGCGCACAATTAGGAATGAAAACTGCCATTATTGAAAAATATTCTGTTTTAGGAGGTACTTGTTTAAATGTGGGATGTATTCCATCTAAAGCATTACTGGCCTCTTCACATCATTATGAAGAGCTTTCTCATTTTGCCGATCACGGAATTGAAGTTGCCGGTGAAGTAAAAGTAAATTTAGAGAAAATGATTGCCCGTAAACAGGCAGTTGTTGACCAGACTTCCGGCGGTGTTAAATATTTAATGGATAAAAATAAAATTACTGTTTTTGAAGGAGTAGGATCGTTTGAAAATGCAACGACTGTTGTGATTACTAAAAAAGACGGTACTGTAGAAAAAATAGAAGCTAAAAATACAATTATTGCTACCGGTTCCAAACCGTCTTCTTTGCCTTTTATCAAAATTGACAAAGAAAGAATCATTACTTCTACGGAAGCTTTGGAATTAAAAGAAGTACCAAAACACCTGGTAATTATTGGTGGTGGTGTAATCGGACTGGAATTAGGTCAGGTTTACCTTCGTTTGGGAGCTCAGGTTTCGGTAGTGGAATTTATGGACAGAATCATTCCGGGTATGGACGGTGCTTTGTCAAAAGAACTGACGAAAGTGTTGAAAAAACAGGGAATGAAATTCTATACCTCACACAAAGTACAATCGGTAGAGCGCAATGGTGATGCTGTTGTGGTTAAAGCTGAAAATGCTAAAGGAGAGATCATTACTTTAGAAGGAGATTATTCTTTGGTTTCTGTAGGCCGTCGTCCGTATACAGATGGATTGAATGGAGATAAAGCCGGTGTGAAAATTACCGAAAGAGGACAGGTTGAAGTAAACGACCATTTACAAACGACTGCTTCAAATATTTATGCAATCGGAGATGTGGTTCGCGGTGCAATGTTAGCACACAAAGCGGAAGAAGAAGGTGTGATCGTAGCAGAATATCTTGCCGGACAAAAACCGCATATCGATTATAACTTGATTCCAGGTGTTGTTTATACCTGGCCGGAAGTTGCTGCTGTTGGAAAAACAGAAGAACAATTGAAAGAAGCTGGTGTTGCCTACAAGTCGGGAAGTTTCCCATTCAAAGCTTTAGGACGTGCCCGTGCAAGTGCTGATACTGACGGATTCGTGAAAATCCTGGCCGATGCAAAAACAGATGAAGTTTTAGGAGTTCACATGATTGGTGCCCGTTGTGCCGATTTAATCGCAGAAGCGGTAACGGCAATGGAATTTAAAGCTTCGGCTGAAGATATTTCAAGAATGTCCCATGCGCATCCAACATTTGCGGAAGCTGTTAAAGAAGCTGCTTTGGCTGCTACAGATAACAGATCGTTACACGTATAATTTTAATTATAGTATATAAAAAAAGACCCTGAGCAATCAGGGTCTTTTTTTTGTGGAAATAACTTATTGTAATTAATTGAATTCTTTTTTTATTTCGGCTAAACCATTCAACAATCCGTTAAAAAAGTCGTTATTTTTAAATTTGGGAATCATGAAATTATCGATGATTGCTTTCGTTTCCTCATCGGTTATTTGTGCTACTACGTCGTCACAATTCTGTATATGGATGTTTCTAAGCGATTTTGAGACTACAATTAAAATACATGTTGATTTTGTTTCTTTGGCTAAGGCTAAGGAAAAATCAGAAAATGTGCTGTAAGGCTGAACGGAATTTACGGTGGCAATAGTGATTGGAATCTGTGTTCTTTCGTAAAAATACCGGATCGATGCATTTAAAAGGAACTCCTGGTTATCGGATAGGATATCTTCAAAATCATTTATCGTTGTTGTTAATTCAGGAAGCCCCTGAACTTTATTGTTTTGACTGAAGCAAATATTGATGGAAAGAAAAAGAATGATCAGGATTGTATTTTTCATGATGTATTTTTTATTGGTACTTACGGATAAATATAAAAAGTTTTTATTTAAAATTGTAGCGAAATTTTTGTAAATAAAAAACCGCAATCCGGTTAAGGTCTTGCGGTTTTTTGGTATAAAAGGGTTGGTTATAGCGTAGGGAATACGACTAGTTGTTAAGCATTACCGGCATAACAAGCATCGTAACGGTTTCGCCTTCGTCAAGTCCGTCAACCGGAGTTAAAATACCGGCACGGTTTGGAAGGGACATTTCAAGCATGATCTCATCAGATTGCAGGTTGGTCAGCATTTCTGTTAAGAAACGGGAGTTAAACCCGATTTGCATATCGTCACCCTGGTAATCACAAGTCAATCTTTCCTCTGCTTTGTTTGAGTAATCGATATCTTCGGCAGAAATGTTTAATTCTGCTCCGGCGATTTTCAAACGGATCTGGTGAGTTGTTTTGTTGGCAAAAATAGCCACACGACGTACAGAGCTTAAAAACTGCGATCTGTCCATCAATAATTTATTAGGATTCTCTTTTGGGATTACCGCTTCATAGTTCGGATATTTTCCGTCAATCAAACGACATGTTAAAATATAATTGTCAAAAGAGAAGGTTGCATTCGAATCGTTGTATTCAATTTTTACTTCTGCATCAGAAGCCGATAAAATACCTTTTAAAATATTTAAAGGTTTTTTAGGCATGATAAAATCGGCAACCTGAGATGCTTTTACATCTGTACGGGCATATTTTACCAATTTGTGTGCATCGGTAGCCACGAAGATCAATCCTTCCGGTGAAAACTGGAAAAATACTCCGGACATTACCGGACGTAAATCGTCGTTACCGGCAGCGAAAATAGTTTTGCTTACGGCTGTTGCCAATACTTCGGCAGGAACCAAAGTGGAAGAAGGCTCTTCTAAAACAACTGCTTTAGGGAACTCATCACCCGGTGCATACGCCAGCGCATATTTTCCGGAATTGGAGCTGATTTCAACCGTATTATTATCTTCAACCGTAAACGTTAGAGGCTGCTCCGGGAACGTTTTTAATATCTCTAATAATAATTTTGCAGGAACAGCTACACTTCCTTGACTGGTAGAATCAATTTCCAAAGTAGCAGACATGGTGGTCTCTAAATCGGAAGCCGATACTTTAAGCTGATTATTATCTAATTCAAATAAGAAATTATCTAAAATAGGTAAGGTGTTACTACTGTTAATAACACTACCTAGAACTTGCAATTGCTTTAATAAATATGAACTGGATACAATAAACTTCATCATCTTTCTTTTTTAGGTTTGTAAAATTCGGCTTAAATTTTACATTTCACAAATATATCGTAATCTAATTAATGTAAAAACATTTTTTATTAACAACTAACGTGAATATTTTCTTTTTCTCAGGAAAGTGAATAATATTCCGAATACTAATAACACAACTATTGGTAATCCGACAGTTATGATTTGTGTCGTGGTGTAATTGTCGTAAACTTTTTGTTTGTCTAATAATGGCAGATCGACATCTTTACTTCTAATGTTAATAAGTCCGTTGTCGTCCAGCAGATAATTAACGCAGTTTAAAAGAAATTCTTTATTGCCGTAAAGGTTGTTGGTCCATTTGTCATAACCCAATTCTAACGGCTGGAAAGCCTGGTCTAACTGGTTTTTGATAAGGTCACCGTCAGAGATAACAATCATTTTACTGTTCTTGCCCGATGTCTTGTATGTAGTGTCTTTAAAAGGCAGTACGCGATTTTCATACATCGAATTGAACTTTCCTTCCAGTAAAACCGATACCGGAATATAGCCTTTACCGGTATAATCTTTCGGATTGGTTTCTTCTGTAACCATATTCAGGCTCACTTCAACCGGAGTTCCCACTGTTTTGGAATATTGGGACGATCGCATTAAAACGGTCTTTTTGATGCCGTTTTTAAGAGTATCTATCGGGTTGGCAAATTCAAAACGAACGCCTTCAATATTTTTGACAATAGGGTTTTGGGACTGCGGATAAATAAACGGTGAATATTTCCAGAAATACTGGTCATATTGCGTGGCACTTCCTTTATCGCCGGATGCCAGCTTGATCGGGATGGCCTGTTCGTCTTTTACCAGAGCCGGATTGATCCGGACACCGTATTTAAAGAACATATCATTCAGGTTCAGATCTCTCGGATAGGCTAAAATAGCACCGTTTTCGTTGTACAAACTGTCCATTTCTGCCTGTACGGCATCAACCAGCCATAAGGTTTTACCACCGTTTACAATGAACTGATCCAATACCTGTTTTTCTTCTTCTGTAAAACGTTTGGTCGGTTTTGCTATAATGGCAAGATCATATTTTTTAAGCGCTAAAGCCGTTTTAACCGGGTTTTTAGCCACAGAATCCATATAGAAAGGTCCGATGTAATAATTTTCACGAACAGTTTTAAGGAAATCGGCGATCTGTAATTCGTGTAGCTCGCCATTGTCTTTAATAATGGCTATTTTTTTCTCTTTGCCTTTAATAACCTTATTAAAAGCATCGGCAAAAGCATATTCTAAATGTTGTACAGAGCTCACTACTTTTTCTTCGGTAGTGGCACCCATCATGTTTTTCAGTAACTGTACTTTGGTAACCTTGTCGTTATAAGTGGCAATTGCCCACGGAAATACGACTTCCTGCGATTGTTTCCCTTTATCATCAACGGTAATGCTGATCGGGTTCATACCACGCTGGTACATCATTTTCATGGTCGCTTCACGCTCTTCTTCTTTTTCAAGCGGGTTGACAAACTGGAAAATAATGTTGGAATTATACGCTTTGAATTCTTCTAACAGCTGACGCGTTTCTCCCTGAAGACGTTTGAATTCTCCCGGAAACTGTCCGTCTAAAAAGACATCAATATATAAAGGACTGTCAATTTTTTTAATAATCTCCAATGACGTTTCAGACAGGGTATAACGCTTATCCTGCGTTAAATCGAAACGTTTGAAAAAATAACTTCCGGCAATGTTAACGGCTAATAAAACCAGTATGACGATACCAAACTGTTTCAGGCTTTTCTTTTTATGCTCTTTCATTACCATTTCAAAGATTTAAGTTGATATACAGTTGCGGCTAAAAATAGTACGGTAATACTCAGGAAATAAATAATATCCCGGGTATCAATAACACCGCGGCTCATACTTTTAAAGTGGTAATCCATACCGAAACCGGCGATTAAATTGCTGAAACTTCCCATATAGGATGACATACCTTCAAATCCGAAATAGAACAGGAAGCATAAAAATACGGCAATGATAAAAGCAACAATCTGGTTGTCGGAAAGGGTAGAGGTAAAGATACCGATAGCCGAGTAAGCGGCAATCAGGAATAATAAACCGAAATAAGAACCCAGAGTACTTCCCATATCGATATTGCCTTCCGGACTTCCGAATTTGGAAATCACGAAAACATAAATGATCGTCGGTATGATCGCGATAACGATCAGTAAAAATGCGCCCAGGAATTTACCGTTTACAATTTCCCAGATGCTCAGGGGTTTGGTAAGCATCAATTCAATCGTTCCTTGCTTCTTTTCATCGGAAAAACTCCGCATGGTTACCGCCGGAATCAGGAAAATCAGGATCCAGGGCGATAAGGTGAAAAAAGGACTTAAATCGGCAAAACCGCTTTTCAGGATATTAAAATCTCCGTCAAATACCCAAAGAAAGAGACCGTTCAGTAACAGGAAAATAGCGATAACCAAATACCCTATGGGCGAACCGAAAAAGGATTTGATTTCTCTTAATAGTAAGGCTTTCATTTATTTTTAGTACGTTTTTATTCGTTTTTGTAATCGTGTTATGTTAAACTAACCAACTTGTCAACACTCCAGGCTTCCGGTCTGGCATTGAAAAACTGCTTGGTGTATGCCCAGACTTCCGTAAAGAGTTCCGACCTGCGGTAGTTTTCCAGATCCGCTTCCGTTTCCCAGTAACTATAGGTAAAGAAGATGGATTTATCCTGCTTGTCCTGGTATAACTCTAAAAAGTTATTGCCGGGAAAATTGCGGATTTGTTGTTTAACTTCCTGAAAATTCGTTAAAAAAGCTTCGATTTTATCTTCGTGGAAACTCATTTTTACGATGCGTACAAACATAAGGAATTATGGATTAATTTTTTGAATTAGGATTTGAAATTTATAGTAACCATATCGCGGAACTTTAAACCCAATAATGAGGTGGCAGAACCAACGGTGGACGGATTACTTTTATAGATGGCGATTTCGAGAAAATCGGCTTCATTAAAGAGTGCCAGTTTCTCGCCTTCGAAGTCTTTTAGGGTGAATCGTTCCGGAATTTTAAAATCGGAATAATTGCGGTGGATATTTTTAATGGTCTTGGTACCGAATTTAACTTCAAACAGGCGGCCTCTGCCGGTTTCCTGTATCAGTTTCCGGGAAATATTGGTCACACAGTTGCCAAAATGGTCAATATAAACCACATAGCCTTTAATAGAAGCGGCATCGGAAGCAACGGTAGCCTGCAGCTCACTCATTTCCTTAATGGCCGGTATTTCCCGCCCGATAACCGTCATCACACCGCCTTTGGCCAAATGACAGGCTGCCTTAACAAAAACATCCATATCGGTAGCGCCTTCCGGCAAGCGGTCGTGTATGTTGATCTCAACAATTTTCTGCGGAATGATTTTTTGGGTCAGGATGCTTAAAATACCGTTATCGGCACAAATAAAGTAATGGTCGTTCCATTGCATGGCAATGTGTTTGTTCTCAAAAGTACGCTCACTGTCCACGCCAATGAGGTGTACAGTGCCTTTTGGAAAACTGCTGTATGCCGCAGTAATGATATAACTGGCTTCGGAAATATTGAACAGATCTATATTGTGGGAAATGTCGATAATCTGCACATCAGGATGTTCTGTAACAATCTTACCTTTCAATGCACCGACGAAGTGGTCTTTCAGTCCGAAATCAGTTGTTAGGGTAATTATTGACATCATTTTGTTTATAACTATTAGAGGAACTTTCCTTAAAAATTGCTAGATTTGAGATATGCAAAGCTAACTTATTTTTTTAATTAAATCTCGCTGCTTTTGAACGAAAGAACCATCGAATTGACAGACATTACCCCAAAAGAATTTTGGGGAGCTCAAGATGCTCATCTTGAAATAATTAAAAAATTATATCCGAAATTAAAAATTGTAGCCCGTGGTACATTGCTGAAAGCTTACGGAGAAAAGGAAATTTTGGACGAATTTGAAGTACGTTTCAATCGCTTGATGACCCATTTTTCACGTTATAATTCTATCGATGATAATGTGATTGAAAGAATCGTACAAACCAACAGTCAGGATGAACAGAAAATGGCCGACCATGATAAAATCCTGGTACACGGCATTGGCGGGAAACTGATTAAGGCATTAACACCGAACCAGCAGAAATTAGTCGATTTTACGATGAAAAACGACATGGTATTTGCCGTTGGTCCGGCGGGAACAGGAAAGACCTATACCGGAGTTGCTCTTGCTGTTAAAGCTTTGAAAGAGAAACAGGTAAAACGTATCATTTTAACCCGTCCTGCAGTTGAAGCAGGCGAGAATTTAGGATTTTTACCCGGTGATATGAAGGAAAAGCTGGATCCGTACATGCAGCCGTTATATGACGCGCTACGGGACATGCTGCCGCCACAAACACTGGAAGATTACATACTGAAAGGGATCATTCAGATCGCTCCGCTGGCTTTTATGAGAGGAAGGACACTGGACAATGCCTTTGTTATTCTGGATGAAGCGCAGAATACGACCCATTCGCAAATGAAAATGTTTCTGACCCGTATGGGGAAAAACGCAAAATTTATCATCACCGGCGATCCCGGCCAGGTCGATCTGCCCCGCAGAACCATTTCCGGTTTAAAAGAAGCCCTGCTGATTTTAAAGGATGTGGATGGAGTAGGGATACTGTATCTTGATGATAAAGACATCGTGCGACACCGACTGGTTAAGAAAATTATCGATGCCTATAAGAGTATTGAAAATAACGATTAAAAAAATACAAATCCGCCGCTAATTAAAGGGCGGATTTTTTATTATAAGAATTTGTTTTTTACGTACTTTTGCACCTTTAAAACAATAACAACTAACTACACACTTGTTCCATGAACACAATAACAACAACTAACTTTAATTTCCCCGGACAAAAATCCGTATATCGCGGAAAAGTAAGAGAAGTTTACAATATCAATGATGAACTTTTAGTAATGATCGCAACCGACCGTCTTTCGGCTTTTGATGTGGTGATGCCAAAAGGAATTCCTTACAAAGGACAAATTTTAAATCAGATTGCGACCAAATTCATGCAGCTGACAGCCGATATCGTTCCGAACTGGTTAATTGCCACTCCGGATCCGAATGTTGCGGTAGGGCATTTGTGTCAGCCGTTTAAAGTAGAAATGGTTATCAGAGGCTATTTAGCCGGTCATGCTGCCCGCGAATATGCTTTAGGAAAAAGAATGCTTTGCGGTGTGGAACTGGCCGAAGGGTTAAAAGAGAATGATAAATTCCCGGCCCCGATTATTACGCCTTCCACAAAAGCAGATAACGGTGAGCATGATGAAGATATTTCGCGTGAAGACATTTTAGCAAAAGGTATTGTTTCGGAAGAAGACTATATCGTTTTGGAAAACTATACCAGAGCTTTGTACCAAAGAGGAACAGAGATCGCAGCAAGCCGCGGATTAATATTGGTAGATACCAAATATGAATTCGGGAAAACCAAAGACGGAAAGATTGTTTTAATCGACGAGATCCACACGCCGGATTCTTCCCGTTATTTTTATGCCGACGGTTACCAGGAAAGACAGGATAAAGGAGAAGCACAAAAACAATTGTCTAAAGAGTTTGTACGCCAATGGCTTATTGCCAACGGTTTTCAGGGTAAAGAAGGACAGCAGATCCCTGAAATGACAACAGCATATATTGCCAGTGTTTCCGAACGTTACATTGAATTGTATGAAAATATTTTAGGAGAGTCGTTTGTAAAAGCAGATATCTCTGATATTAATGACCGAATCACCAAAAACGTATTGGAATTTCTGCAAAAGCAGTAGTCTAAATAATAATTTAAAAGAGCCGGATGTAACAATCCGGCTTTTTTTATATAACAACGGGCAATAAAAAAGTTTGTTTTAAAAATGGTCCGGTTGATTTATAATTTAATATTTTTTGTACATTGGCAAGACCAAGTAAACCAATAAATTATGAAAAAAAGCATGATACTGGCTTTGTCGCTGTTGTTCACGATGGGGATGTACAGCCAGAAGAAAAAAACTGTAAAAAAAGCTCCGGCTGCAAAAACACAGTCGACCGTTTTAGCGAAAGCCGATGATATTACTGCCGAGCTGGTAAAGAATAAAACACAACAATTTTTCTATGTTTTCAAAAATGAGAAAGGGGCTAAAAAGGATACCATTTTAACCAAAGCAATTGATAAAGCAGTTCCTGCCGAATGTAAGATCACCGCTTTTAAAGCAAAAGAAACACCGTTGTACTGCATTACATGGACCGAAAAAAATATAACGGAAACCAAAACAAAAAATGAAGAAGCCTTAAGTACTTTTTCTGAGATCTGGGAACCGGCAACCAAAACACAAATTTTAGCCAACGTACAGACGACCACTAAAATAAAAGAAATCGTGTTTTTAGACAAACTGCAAAACGCTTCTGAAACACAGGAAAGAATGCGCCGCGAGGGTTTTGAATTTACGTTGACCAATGAAGGCGATGTGGTTCTTAAAAACAAATCACAGGAAAGCAGGCTGACTTATAATCCTACCGATAAAAAATATGTGAATGCCGGTTCCGGAACCGGAAATTCCTCTGCACCGGCAAAGAAAAAGAGATAAAAAAAGAACATAAAAATGCCCCCGCTTTTGGGGGTATTTTTATGGAAATAAATCTCTGATTTCGTTTTGAGTTTAAACTTCCCTGCTCCATCCGGTAATCCCAATCAATTTAATCCGAAGCATATATTGACCCCATTGTCTTAAACTTTATCGTTCAGAAAGTGAACGGTATAGGGCATTTATGGGGTCAAAAAAAGTATACTGAAAAGTATACCAAATAGGTATTATTTAGAACTATATGGTTTAGGAAAATTGCGAAAACATTTTAAAATTTGAGTTTAACTTTTCTGTAAAAATCAGGCAGAATTTAAACGCAATGCGATATGAAAAAAATGTTTTGGATGTTATGCTTACTGAGCCTGCATATTACTGCTCAGACAGTTGGAGAAAACGGCGCTACGGATGATTATACTTATGATGCTTCTGGCAATCTGATCCTGGATGCCAACAAGAACATCACCAATATTACCTACAACCATCTGAATTTACCGGTAGTCATTACCTTTTCCAACGGTGACAAAATTGTGTATCTTTACAATGCTGTGGGTGAAAAAAGACAAAAGAAAGTCACTGTTGGCGATAAGACTACCGTTACCGATTATCTGGGCGGATTCCAGTATGAAGACGGCGAATTGAAATTCTTTCAGCATGAAGAAGGATATGTGGCTGTAACGAATAGTGACAGCGGAATGGATTTTACGTATGTGTACAATTATACCGATCATTTGGGTAATGTGCGTCTGAGCTGGGCAAAGGACAATACTACCGATGCCCTTAAAATCATCCGCGAAAGTCATTATTATCCGTACGGACTGGAACACAAAGGCTATAATACACAAAAGTATGCTTTTATAGTCCCTGAAAATGGTATTTCGGGTATCTGGACGGAACAGAAAAAGACAATAGTAAACCCTTATCGATACAGCTATAACGGAAAAGAATTTCAGCATGAATTAAGATTAAACCTATACGACTACGGTGCCCGGAATTATGATCCTGCGATTGGTAGATGGATGAATATCGATCCGCTGGCAGAAAAATCCAGGCGTTTTTCGCCTTACGTTTATGCATTGGACAATCCGGTCTATTTTATCGATCCGGATGGCATGCAGGCCATAAGTACTTCGAATATTTATGATGACCGTATACAAATGACTACGGCGGTGGGTAATGATGATTGGGTTAAAAATGGTAAAAATATTTTCTTTGACGCTACGATTAGTAGTCAAGCTGATGCAACCGCCGCTTATGGAGATTCTGTGAAACATTTAAATGATGGCTCAACGCTTACGGGATATAAAAGAGGTAAAGCATCATATCAATATACATTTCATAATAATGGAACAGTTACAAATATGAATAATAAAACTATAGATACTTCAAATGATATTCTTACAGAAGGTGGAACTACTATACAGAGTACCGGAGCAAAATCTGGTAATTTTTCAGGAGTTTCTATTGGAGGTGCGTTTTTAGGGGGGATTAGTTTTGAAGCAGGATTTATTAATGATGATATAGGAGGTAAAGCTGCATATTTTACTTTTGGAGGTAATGCAGGTATTGGTGGAGGTACAGGATTTAAAGCAGGGAAAATAACTCCAACAGGTGATAATCCTTTTTCTATCATTGATTTTGCCGGTAAAGGAAATTCTATTAGTACATCGTTTAATACTCCTTTAGGAGGATATGGCTGGGAAAGAGGAGGCTCTCAAGGTAGTAGTTTTGGTAATTTTGGCGATAATAAGCGTGGGTATCAATATACTGCTGGAAGTGTCGGGATAACGCCGTCATTAAAAGTTGAAGCAATAATTAGTGAAACCAAAACGTGGATTTTACCACTTAAATGAAATAATGAAACAGTTTGAACTAAATATAAAGCAATTAAAAAAGATAACTTTTTTATTAGTAGGGATTTTTATTGTAGGAATTATTGTATGGGATGTTTTTTATAATACAAATGATAGATTTCGTAATAATCTTCTAAATTCTATTCAAAATGAAGAATATAATGGGGTTGTTGTCGAAAAATATTATGATAAAGAGAATCATAATGATCCTACTTTAGTGTTAAAAAGTGGTGAGAAAGTTTCTGTATATGGAATTATCTGGGGAAAAATATACATAGGGGATTCCATCGTAAAAAATAAAGGAGAAACAACGTTAAGTTCTTTTAGAAATGATCAAAAATTGATTTTTGATAATAAAAGTATAATAGATGAGATTAGAAAATCTAAATAGTTTTATAATGACCAATATTGATATAAAAAAAGTTTTTAGTCTAATTTTTTGCTTAATACCAATAATTGTATTCTCACAGAATGTTGTTGTCGAAGAAATTATTAAAAGTGATGGAAAAGTTATATCAAAAACGAAATATGATAAGTCAAGTAAAGCTTTAGTTGTGAGTGATGAAAACGTTGTTATCGATAGATTTTATAAGCATCAGGATAATATTAAAGCTATAGATTCATTAATGAGTTTTCGTTTTTATCAAAAAACACCATATTTTAAATTCAAGGAGATTCTGAAAGCTAAACATAATAATTTTGGAATGTTTAAGAGAAAAGAATTATTTGATACAGACAAATCTAATCCAGATGGAATTATTGTTTATAAATATAAAGTTGAATATGAAAAAACAAATACTATTGAAGAGATTGGACTAATAAAAGAAAATTCAGCTGATTCATTTCATATAATCAGTTATAAGATTGAATAATCGCAATTATTAGTGCTGAATTGCTGTTTAGAATTTAGGAATTTCTATCCATTAGAATAAAGCAATAGATGAATAATGGACAAATGATAAGAAATAAAATATAAAGTGGCCGGAATTTCTCCCGGCCACTTTTACTTTTATATAGTTCACGCAAATACTATTGCACACCGCCACCCAATGCTTTATAAAGCATGATGATGGCATTGTATTGTTTGTATTTGTTATTAATCAAATCCAGTTCGCTGCTTAAAGCAGAATCTTTAGCCGTTAACACTTCTAAATAGTTAACAAAACCCTGCGTTAACAACTCGTCAGAATAACTTGCTGCTTTGCGTAAAGCATCTACCTGTTTTTCGCGGATGACTAACTTGTCCGTTTCGTTTTTATATTGTGCCAACGCATCCGAAACTTCTTTTCCGGCATTCAGCAAAGACTGCTCAAATTGTAAATAGGCTTTTTCCTGGTTGGATTTCGCTACTTCATATTTGGTTCGGATCTGACGCTGATTGAAAATCGGCTGGGTTAACCCGGCAACAATGTTCGCAAACAGGGAATTGGTACTAAACCATTCTTTTAACTGCAAACTCTGGAAACCACCGGTAGCGGTAACGGTAAAGGACGGGTAGAAATTACTTTTGGCCACATTGGTTAATTCGAAACTGGTAATCAGATTGTATTCTGCCGCAATAACGTCCGGTCTTTTGCTTAACAGCTCTGAAGGCACACCAAAATCAACATCCACATTCATTTTCTGGGCTTCAAGAGTACTTCTTTCGATTTTCCCCGGAGCCTGTCCTAAAAGAATAGACATGGTATTCTCTAACAACGTGATGTTTGTTTTTAAATCGGCAATAATCAGGTCGGTTGCATATTTCTGTGCTTCCGTTTGTTTAACAGCCACCTCGTTTACATTACCGGCATCTTTTAACGCTTTAATCGTAACAATACTGTTATCGCGGTTTAAAAGCGTTTCCTGTGCTATTTTTAATTGCGAATCCAAAGACAGTAATTGGTAATAGGTAGCAGCAATACTCGCTAACAACTGTGTTTTAACTGCCTGGTTTGCGGCTACCGTTTGTAAATAGGAAGCATTTGCTGCTCTTTTATTACTTCTGATTTTTCCCCAGACATCTGCTTCCCAGGACAGGTTTCCGGAAAGCTGGTACTGATCCAGAGAACCGTTAAAGAACGATCCGAACTGACTGTTTTTTGCCAGTTCCTGGTGGGTCAGGTTAGCCCCTAAACTCAGGGTAGGGAAGTAGCCTGCTTTTCCTTGTTTCAGATTGGCTTCGGCAGCAACAATGGTTTGTATCGCAATACGGATATCAAAATTGTTTTGCAGCCCTTTTTCAATATGTCCCTGTAAAATTGGATCTGTAAAAAGCGTTTTCCATGAAACACTCGCCATAGAAGTACTGTCTTTAGCTGCCTGGTCTGTTCGGTACAGGTTTTCGGTAGCTACTTTCGGTCTTTCGTATTTTTTGGCGACAAAGCAGGACTGCATCACCGATGCAGCTGCTATGACAACCATTATTTTATATGATTTTTGATAGTTCATGTTCATGATTTTATAGTGCAACATTTTCAGAATCTTCTTCTGCCGCTTTTTGAGCTGCTGTTTTTCCGCTCATACGTTCCTGTAATCCCTGGAAGATGACAAACAATACCGGAATAAAAAATACCCCTAAAATAGTACCGATTAACATTCCTCCAACAGCACCCATACCGATAGAACGGTTACCTACCGCTCCGATTCCATTGGCTAATGCCAGCGGTAATAAACCGAAGATAAAGGCGAAAGAGGTCATCAAGATCGGACGCAGACGTGCTTTAGCACCTTCAACTGCCGATTCAAAGAGGCTCATTCCGTGCCTTCTACGCTGGATGGCAAATTCGACAATCAGAATGGCATTCTTCGCAAGTAGTCCGATTAACATGATCAGGGCGATCTGGAAGTAAATATTGTTTTCCAGTCCAACGAGTTTTACAAATCCGATGGCTCCTGCAATACCAACCGGTAACGATAGGATTACCGATAACGGAAGCAGGTAACTTTCATATTGTGCACTTAATAGGAAGTAAACGAATATCAAACTCAACAGGAATACACCAATCGCCTGTCCGCCGGAAGAAATCTCCTCACGGGTCATACCGGAAAACTCATAATCGTAATTGTTCGGCAAATGTTCGGCAGCCACTTCTTTAATCGCGTTAATCGCATCACCGGAGCTATATCCCGGATTAGCTTTACCGTTAATGTTAACCGATTTCAATAGGTTGAAACGGGTAACCGCTTCCGGACCATAGGTCTTTTTCAGACTCACAAACTGACTGATGGCTACCAGTTCGTCATTTTGGTTCTTGATATAAATCTTATCCAAACTTTGCTCTGTAGCGCGATCTTCCGGTTTTGCCTGGATCATAACACGGTATTGCTTACCGAACCGGTTAAAATCCGTTGTGTACAATCCACCGTAATACCCCTGTAGCGTATTGAAAATATCGGATACGGAAATTCCGGCATCTTTGGTTTTTTCAATATTGATATCCAGCTGGTATTGCGGGAAGTTCGGGTTAAAGTTGGTCATGGCATACTGAATCTCCGGTCTTTTGTTTAAAGCCTGTAAGAACTCGCCGCTAACTTTACTGATTGTTCCCCAATCGTCATCGCCTTTGGACTGTAATTTAAATTCGAAACCGTCCGCAGTACCGAATCCCTGTACACTTGGCGGTGTAAAGAACAATGCTTTTGCATCTTTAAAGTGTGCCGTTCTTCCGAATAGTTCCCCCACTACGGCTTCAATGGACTGATTAGCTTCTTTACGCTGTGACCAGTCTTTTAATTTGATAACGGTAAAGGCATAAGAACCACCGTTTACGTTGTTTAATAAACTGAATCCGACAACGCTCATACGGGATTCAATGATATCCATAGAAGCTAAAATAGAATCCAGCTCGTTAACGGCTTTCTGTGTTTTTTCTAAAGTTGTTCCCGGAGGCAGG